>CAMGGA010000030.1 GCA_946055515.1 uncultured Bacteroidales bacterium | reverse complement strand
TGAAGGTGCCCTGGGCCACCTTCGACATGCGGCGCAGGATGGTGTTGTTCGTGTTGGAGAGTTCGATGAGCGTCACGCCCGAAGTGAAGCCGAAGAGTTTTTCAATGAGATAAAGTAGCGGGTAGGCGAAGAGGAGCAGGACGCCGTTGAGGGCAAGGCTGATGTAGAGCGAGGTGTCGAGGTGCTCGAAGTCGATGCCCTGCGAGAGGTCGTAGCCCAGCATGGCCACGGCGCAGGCCAGCGTGACCTCGAGGGCCACGCGCAGCAACTGCGAACGCTCGCTGAGGTCCTTCAGTGCGCTGATGGCCGTCATGCCCGCCACGGCCTGGACCACGATGAACTCGTAGTTGGTGCGCAGGACAAAGGCGGCGAGGAGGATGGCACAGGTGTGGGACATGAACGCCGTGCGGGAGTCGAGGAAGATGCGGATGAACACGGGGACCATCGCAAAGGGGATGACATAGACGTTGAACACGTTGTACGTGACCATCAGGTAGGTGAGCACGGGGAAGAAGCCGATGAGCGTGCAGAGGAGCAGGATGCTGTGGGGCGAACGGAGGTAGTCGCGGCGGAAAAGGCTGAGGTAGAAGAAGAAGGCCACGAGGATGGTGGCGACAAAGAGCACCTGTCCGCCGAGAATGAGCCAGAAGCCCTGCGAGGGGTCGTTGCGGCGCTCCGTCTCGAACTGGAAGGACTGGAGAATCTGGAACTGTTCGGCCGAGATGATTTCGCCGCGGTCGATGATGCGCTGCCCGCTCTGCACCATGCCCGAGGTGGGCGAGACGGAGGAGAGCACGTCCTCGCGGGCGGCACGCGTCTTGAGGCTGTCGAGGAAGAGGTTGGGCTCGAGGTATTCGTGGAGATTGCAGCGGGCCATCACTTCGCGCGGGAAGGCGAGGGTGTCGGCGTGCATGATATACTGGTAGGCCGAAAGCGTCGAATAGAGTTCGCCCGTGGGGTGCGTCACCGCCTCCGTTCCCTCCACGACGCGGATGCCCGGGGTGCGGTTCTGCGTGAGGGCGGAGAGGTCGTCGGCCTCCACGATGCCCTTGGCGTAGACCGCGGCGAGGAGCTGCTCGACGTGGGGCAGGTATTTGGCGGGCACGTCCTTGAACTTGCCCTTCACGAAGTCGCTGTGGAAGTTGGCGATGGAGAGCTTGGCCGTGCGCTCCTCGGGGGAGAAGAAGGGCATGAAATCCTTCAGCACGCTGTCGCGCCCCGCCTCGACCTCGGCCTGGGTCTTGTAGATGGGGAAGTCGAAGGTGGCAATGAGCGAGTTGTAGCGCCAGGGGCGGCCCTGCTCGTATTCGTAGCCGAATTTCGACTCGCGGGGCAGGAAGTAGACCAGCACGGCCACGAGCACGAGGAGGGAACCGAGCAGCGTGGCGCGGCTTTCGAGGATGTTGGATTTCTGGGTGGGCATAGGCGGGGAGAATGGGAGGGTTGAAACGACGGGGGCTCAGTTCCTTTCGCGGCGGAGGGGGTAGTGGCCGCGCAGGGCCTCGAAGCGTTCGGGATGGGCCAGGAGGGCGAGCGAGTCGGCCACGGGGTCGTAGAGGCGGAGCGGCTCGAGGCCCGTTTCGGCGGCGGCTCCCGCGGGGCGGTAGCTGTAATCCGCGGGAAGCGGGGGCGGAACGACAGACGCGATGGCCGGGACGCTGAGACCGAAGTGGCGTGCCACGGCGTCGAGGGCCATGCGCGACCCGTTGGCCTTGCCGTCGGCGCTGTAGCCCGCTATGTGGGGCGTGGCGAGAAAGGCGAGGCGGAGGAGCGCGGGGTCGATGCGGGGCTCGTTTTCCCAGGTGTCGATGACCGCGGCACGGATTTTCCCGTCCTCGAGGGCCTGGCGGAGCGCGGGGGTGTCGATGACTTCGCCGCGGCTCGTGTTGAGGACGACCGCCGTGGGCTTCAGGCAGGCCAGCAGGGCGGCGTCGGCGAGGTGGAAGGTGGGGTGTGGGGCGGGGGCGTGGGTGAGGGGCGTGTGGAAGGTGAGCACGTCGGCGCGGGCGGCCACTTCTTCAATCGGCAGGAAGCCCTCGCTGCCCTCGCGCTCGGCCCGCGGCGGGTCGCAGCGGAGGATTTCGCCGAAACCCAGGCGCCGTGCCATGGCCTCGACGGCACTGCCCACGTGGCCCACGCCGACAATGCCCAGGGTGAGGCCCGCGAAGACCGAGGCGTCGAAGGGGGCGGCGGGGGTGTGGGCCGCGCGGAGCGGACCTCGGGACCAGCAACCGTGGAGGGCGAGCTGGAGCAGCGCGGCCTCGACGTATTGCGCCACGCTCGGGGCGTTGCAGCCGGGACAGTTGGTCCAGCGGATGCCGGCCTGTGCGAGCCACGCGGTGTCGAGGTGGTCGAAGCCGATGGTCGCCGTGGCTATGAACTGAACGCGCGAACCCTCGAGGAGTTCGCGGTCACAGCGCGTGCGGGTGCGGATGACGAGGGCGTCGGCGTCGGCCACGTCGGCGGGACCGATGGCTGCGCCGTCGAGATAGACCACTTCGCCCAGCTGTTCGGCGACGCCGCGCACGAAAGGTATTTTCGAGTCTACAACGAGCTTCATTGGGCAGCGGAGTTACTTGAGTTTGGCATCCTGCGGGTTACGCAGGCCGCGTGCGCCCGTGAGGAAAGCCTTCGCTGTACCGAAGTTGAGGTTCATGTCGAGGCGAACGGGCAGGTGGTTCTTGTCGTCGGTGATGTAGAAGGTGACGATGTCTTTTTCCTTCCCCTTATCCTTTTCCACGAAGGAGAAGACGAGGCAGCGGTAGGTGGTGGAGCTGTTTTCCATCTTGAACTTCTTCTTTCCGCGGTAGACAATGGCTTTCCACTCGCAGTCGCGGCCGTCGGCCATAAGGAAGTTGATGCGATGGCCCACCTTCATGCCTTCCGCATTGAAGGAGCGGGCGCGCATGAGCATGCTGATCATGTCGAAGGCGCAGTATTTGCTCGTGTGGCTGCTGGTCTTGGGCGCATTCTTGTCGCGCTGGTAACGCATCTTCACCGAACATTTTCCCGAGGGGTAGGAGTACCAAACCTCGTTCTTGCGGTAGGTGTCGCCCTCGAAGGCCTTCTTCACGTAGTAGAGCGGGGTGAGGTCCATGGCGGTGTAGGCCATGAGCGTGTCGCGCATGACGAAAATGTTGTCGGCCTTTTTCGAGCCACGGGTAATGAGGTAGGAACGGTAAGCCTGCTTGCCGCCGTAGGACGTCTGGGTGGTGTTCATCGAGGCCGTGCCGACCTTCACCCATACGAACTTCCAGTTGAAATAGAGGTCGTAGATGAGGGTTTCGCCGCTCTTGAAGGCCGTGTTGGTCGAGGAACACTGCGCATGGGCGGCGGCAGCGCCGAAGAAGAGGCAGGCTGCGAAAAGGAGCGTCTTCAATGTTTTCATTGTGGAGTAGTGTTAGAGTGGATAAATGGCCGTGGCGCTATCCGCGTTTCTGGCGTTCGCGTTCGGCATTGCGGTTTCTGGGCGTCTTCTTGGGGTCGCCTTTTTGCTTGATGAGCTCCTTGGGCTTCTGTTCGAAGAAGCGGAGTCCGCGCAGGCGCCAGGTCTGTTCGACATCCCAGTTGGCGCGTATGGTGAGCTTTTGTGGAAAATAGTAGACGGGTTCCGGCTGTCGCTGTTCGGCGTAGCAGCCCTCGTCCCAGCGGCCGTTGCCGTTCAGGTCGAGGAAGAGGCGCACGTAGACGTCGCCGGGGTTGAGGTAGAAGAAGTCCGCCTGGCCGTTTGTCGCCTTCACCTGCCGCACCACCTTCTCTGCGGGCGAGAGGAGCTGCACCACGGCCGTGGAGTCGGCGTCGGGGAGGACGAGGAAGAGCGATCCGTAGTCCTCCGGGCCGGCGATGGAAAACTCCACGTCCTTCGTCCTGCTCACCAGTCCCGAGAGACTTTCGATGCAGGCCGAGTCGATGTTCAGCACGTAGCGCTGTCCCGGCCTCCACTCCCCGCGGAGCGTGTAGCGCAGGAGGTCGAGCGAGTCGCGCTCGAGGCGGAAGGGCACTTCGACGTAGTCCGTGTCCTGCTCGAGGAAGAGGTGGATGGCCGCCGTGTCGATGCGCGCCGCGGGCTCGGGAAGGGTGAAGTGCTGGTTGCGGTCGGGCGCCAGTCGCGCCTCGATGGCATACTTCACCTGGAGGGGTTGGCGCGGGGGATCCTCCTGCGAGAAGTCGCCGCGCTTGTGGCGTTTCTCCAGCCCCTTGCGCCAGCGCTCCAGCTCCTTCTCGCGGAGCTTCATGCGGCGCTCGTAGGAGAGGCGCGGTACCAGGTCGAGCGTGTCGCGCTGGAGGTAGGGCACACTGACGGAGTCGTTCGTCGCCATGTAGGAGAGTTCGATGCGGAGCGAGTCGCGGTTCACGAGGGCCGTGTCGCGGAGCCAGTAGGTCAGGGTGTCGCGGTCGGCCGAGCGCTGCACGACGAAGGCATCGCGGTCGTCGAAGTTCAGTCCCCTCACCTCGGGCATCGCGGCCTGGGGCGCGGTGAAGAAGAGGCGGAAGAAGTTCGGCTCGCGCTCCGACTTGAGCAACTGCAGCGTGGTGTTTTTCTCCGTGAAGGCGAGCAGCACCACGTCGTCGGGGAGGTAGTGGGTGTAGGGCACGGAGCGGATGGTGTCGATGCGGACCGTGTCGGCCCAGAGCGTGTCCTGGCGCACGTCGGGGAAGCTCGAGGGGCGGATGGTGTCGGTCAGCCAGGCCAGTCCCTCGCCCCGCGCATAACGGAAGTCGCCGTCCATGTCCTTGAGGGCATAGATGCGGTACGCTCCCGGGGCCACGCCCTTCACCGTGAAGTGTCCCGTGCCGTCGGTGCGGGCCACGCGGTCGAAGGGCAGTGCCGTGAAGGCCGAATCGGCGAGGTTGGCGTGCAGGCCCACGAGGAAGCCTTTTTGCGGCTCGAGGGTGGCCGCGTCGAGCACGTAGCCGCTCACCTCCATCGTGTCCAGGCGTTCGCCCGTGGAGAAGTAGTAGGTGAAGTTGCCGAGCGGGTTGCCCTCGTTGCTGTCCACGATGGCGTCGGAGAAGTCTATGGTGTAGGTCGTCTGCTCCCGCATCGTGTCCACCAAGGCCACGGTGATGTGTCGGCCCGAGGTCTTGATTTCGGGCGGCTCGATTTGCGGCGGCGACAGGGTGATTTTTTCCTGCGCGTTCTCCACCTTGATCAGTTCGTCGAAGGAGATGGTCACCTTGCGCGTCTTTTGGTTCGTCGCGCCGAGCGGGGGCTGCATGGCCACGATGCGCGGCGGCGTTTCGTCGTACGGTCCGCCGTCGGGCCCGCTGCCGGGGTTCGCGCAGGCCGTGAGCAGCACGAGGAACAGGGAGAGGAGCGAGAGAGGGTGAAGTCGTTTCACAGAATAGAGAGTGAGAGAGTGAGAAAGAAAGCGCCGGGCCTACTGGAGGGCAAGGACTTGTTCGATAATCTCGCGGTTGTTGCAGAGTCGGGGCACCTTGTGCTGTCCGCCCAGCTTTCCGCGGCTCTTGAGCCAGTCGTGGAAGAGTCCCGGGCGGGCCTGCACGATCTGGAGCTGCTGGAGGGTGATGTCCTTGTAGCGTTTGGCCTCGTAGTCCGAGTTCACGCGTTGCAAAGTCTCGTCGAGGATTTTGGCGAAGGCGGCGAGGTCAGCGGGCTCCTGGTCAAACTCGATGACCCACTGGTGGTGGCATTTGCCGTCGTTGTCCATAAACACCGGGGCCGCCGTGTATTCGTTCACCACGGCGCCCGTCTGGCGGCAAGCCTCCTGCAGTCCTTTCTCCGCGTTGTCCACGATGAGTTCTTCGCCGAAGGCGTTGATGAAACTTTTGGTGCGTCCGCTGATGATGAACTTGTAGGGCTCCGTTTCGGTGAAGCGCACGGTATCGCCGATAAGGTAGCGCCACAGACCGCCCGAGGTGGAGATGACGAGGGCATAGTTGCGTCCCGCCTCCACGGCCCAGAGGGGCACGGCCTGGGGTTGCGGTTTGTCGAGTTCCTCGAGGGGAATGAATTCGTAGAAGACGCCGTAGTCGAGCATGAGCAGCATGGCGGGGTCGGCGGGGTCGTTTTGCAGACCGAAGAAGCCTTCCGACGCATTGTAGGTCTCCATGTAGTGCATCTCGGGGTTACGCACCAGTCGGCGGTACTGTTCGCGGTAGGGCGTGAAGGCGACGCCGCCATGGAAGAACACTTCGAGCTCCGGCCAGACCTGGTCCACGCTTTCCTTGCCCGAAATCTCCAGCATGCGGTTCAGCACGGCCATCATCCACGACGGCACGCCCGAGAGGTTCGTGACGCGCTGCTGCATGGCGATGCGTGCGATGCGGTCGCGCTTCTCTTCAAAGTCGGAGAGGAGCGCGACACTTTTGGGCGGCGTGCGGACCACGTTCACCAGCGGGTTGATGTTCTCGATGAGGATGGCGCTGAGGTCCCCCACGAGCGAGCCGGGCAGGTTGTAGTTCGGCGCGTGCGACCCGCCGAGGATGAGGGCGCGTCCGTCGAAGAGGCGGCTCTTCGGGTAGTTGCGGAGGTAGAGGGCCACGGCGTCGCGTCCGCCGGCGTAGTGGGTGTCCTTCAGTCCCTGGGGGCTGACGGGGATGAACTTGCTCTTGTCTGCCGTCGTGCCCGACGATTTGGCGTACCACTTGACCCGTCCCGGCCAGAGCACGTCGGGCTGTCCCTGGCGCATACGGTCGATGGGGCCCTTCAGTTCCTCGTAGGTGTTGATGGGGACCTGGGCGGCGAAAGCCTCGTAGCTGTGGATGGAGGCGTAGTGGTGGAGTTTGCCCCACTCCGTTTCACTGGCCTGGCGCAGCAGGCGGTCGAGCACCCCGCGCTGAATGTCTTCGGCGCAGGTGGCATAGCGGTCGATGGTGCGGGCTCGGCCCGTGAAGAAGGGGCGGATGAATTTTGTAAGGCTCATATCGGGGCAAAAGTACATATAATCGTTGAAAGAGGGCCTTGGCGGGCGGCGGAAAGCCCTGTTTCGGGAAAAGCGGAAGGGGGCGGCGCTGGGGCGGGAGGCTGCGGGGGAATTGCGCCTCGCGCGCGCGTTCCTTATATAATAGGTATCGGAGTCATACACCGCGGCGCGGCCAGGCGGCGGGGCGGTGTCAGGGTTTGGGCTTGAGGTAGACGATGATGGGATAGTGGTCGGAATATTTCGCCGCGTCGTCCACCATGGCCGCGAAGGGCTTCCAGTGGTCGGAACAGAAGAGGTGGTCGATGCGCACGAACATCGCGTCTTTGTTGTAGGAGCGCCCGATGCCGTTGCCCGTGGCGCGGAACACGTCGGTCAGGCGGCTGCAGACCGTGTGGTGGGCGTAGGAAATCGGAGTGTCGTTGAAGTCGCCCATCACCAGTAGGCGTGCGCCCGCGTGGCGGTCCAGAAACTGCGCCAGCGTATCGGCCTGGTGCGCGCGCTCGTGGCTGGCCTTCGCAATCTTCGTGACAAACGAGAGTTTCTCGCGTTGGGCGTAGGCATCCTCGGGGTTGTGCACGAGGGAGCTGTAGTTGGTGCGCTCCGTGGGCGAGAGGTGCATCGACTCCAGGTGGGCGTTCACCACCACGAGCGTGTCCTTGCGTCCGCGTGCAATGAAGAAAGCCGCCGCGCCGTTGCTGCTCGAGCGGCACACGGGCTCGGTACGCGCCACGGGCCAGCGCGAGACCACGGCCAGGCGGTTGCCCGTGAGCTGGTAGAAGTCTATGTGGTAGCCCCGCTTCTCCACGGTTTCGCGGACGAGGCGGATGTCCTCGTCGTTGCGCGTGAGCACCTCCTGCAGGCAGGCCACGTCGGGCTGCTTGGCCAGCACGTACTCGAGCACCATGAGTCGGCCCTGTTCGTCCTTTTCCCAGTTGTTGAAGCAGTGGGTGTTGTAGGTCATCACCTTCAGGCAGCCCTTGGGCGGCGGCGAACTGAGGTTCACGGGGCAGTAGTCGCGCAGGGAGCCGCAGCAGCCCAGCAGGCCCACGGCCGCAATCCACGACACGCGGGGCTTGAGCAAGAGGCACACCACGCCCAGCACCACCACGGCGGCCACGAAAAACGGGAAGCCGAGGCCCACGATGCTCCAGTAGCTGCCCCACCGCGAGGGGTCGATGTAGACCGTCGCGGCACAGCCCCAAAGCAGGAGGACGGCGATCCAGGAAACGACCGTCAGGAAGTGCTCAATCCATTTCATTGCTTTCAGAAATCAGGTTCTTCAGTATGCCCGCGCGCGCTCCCCGGCGGGAGGGCGGCTACGGGGCGCAGGCGTCGCGGGCCTATTTGTGGCTCAGGCGGAAGAGTTCGCGTTTTTCCTCCGTCGTGAGGCTGTCGTAGCCCGACTGGCGGATTTTGTCCAAAATCTCGTCCATGCGTTCCTCCTCCTGCTTCTTGCGCATGTTATACTCGTAGTCCGTTTCGCGCGTGGCCGTGCGGTGTGCGTTGCCCGGCTGTGTTTTCCCTTGCGAGCCAAAGCGTTTCCACCACTGCGCCATGCGGTCCTTCAGTGTCGGCTTGCGGAGCGGTCGTCCGTCGATGGTCCAGTTCTGCCAAGGGTTCTGCCGTTGCGGGCGTCGCCTCCAGTAGCGGAGCAGCAGCCAGCCGAAGAGCATGCCGCCGAGGTGTGCGAAGTGGGCCACGTTGTCGTTCGAGGTATAGGCCGAGAAGAGTTCGATGGCCGCGTAGCCCGCCACGAAGTACTTGGCCTTCATCGGGATGGGCGGCAGCAGGAGCATGATGCGCTGGTCGGGGTAGAGCATGCCGAAGGCTAAGAGCACACCGTAGCAGGCTCCCGATGCACCGATGGTGGTCCAGAGGTTCAGGAAGGCGGGAGTGGTCATGAGCAGTCCGCCTGCGTTCACCATGTCGTAGTGGCCCAGGCCCTTCATGAAGTACTCGCCGAACTGCCAAACCTCCTGGCAGAGGCCCGCCCCCACGCCGCAGAGGAAGAAATACGCAAGAAAGCGGCGCGGGCCCAGCGTACGTTCGATGAGTCCGCCGAACATCCAGAGCGAGAACATGTTGAAGAACAGGTGCGTGAGGCTTCCGTGGAGAAACATATAGCTCACTAATTGCCAGAGGGCAAAGTCGGGTGCCAGCACAAAGTGGAGGCCGAAGAGCGCGACGAGGTCTGTGCCCATGGCTTCCGCGAGCCATTGGAGCAGGAAGCAAACGACGTTTGCCACCAGGAGGTTTCGCGTGATAGGGGGGAGCGATTGCATAAAGTTCAAGTGTGAAGAAAAAGAATCGTTCGTTTGGGGAAATAGGGTAAGTTCGTGTGGCGCCGCGTGCGGTTTTTGGGGAAATAGCCCCGGCATCCCGCGCGCGGCCCGTCCGATTTGTCTACATTTGCAGCCGGTTCAGCCATTCGTGTAGTGGAACACCACCGCACCGAGGGCACGATCCATTTCGAGCACCGTGCCCACGGGCATGCGCGGCTCGGGCACGCCGCTTCCGAGTTCCTTCTCGCTCAGTTCCACGTAAGCCTCCTCCCAGAGGCCCGCGTCGATGAAGCTCTGGAGCGTTTGCGGTCCGCCCTCGACGAGGAGCGACTGCACCCCCTGGCGGTAGAGGTCGTCCACCATCGTGCGGATGTCGGCGTAGGCCTGGAAGCCCGCGGGGAGTTCGCCCTCCGCCACGCGTCCGAGCACCACGCGCAGCGGGTCCTGGCCCGACCAGTGGCGCACCGTCAGCGTGGGGCGGTCCTTCACGAGCGTCGCGTGGCCCACGAGGATGGCCTGGTGCATGGCCCGCAGGCGGTGTACGCGCATGAGCGAGCAGGGCGTGGAGAGCGCGGCGGGCCGTTCGTCCGACCCCTCGCGCCAGCGGTCCACGAAGCCGTCGGCCGAACGCGCCCACTTCAGCGTGATGTAGGGCCGGTGGAGCGTCTGCGCCGTGAAGAAGCGGCGGTTGAGCGCCTTGCACTCCTCCTCCAGCACACCCACGACGACCTCCACGCCCGCCTCGCGCAGGATGGCGATGCCGCGGCCCTGCACCTTCGCGAAGGGGTCGATGCAACCCACCACCACGCGGCGGATGCCCGAGCGCACGATGAGCGTGGCGCAGGGCGGCGTGCGGCCGAAGTGGGCACAGGGTTCGAGGCTCACGTAGAGCGTGCTTTCCGTCAGGAGCTCGCGGTCGGCGGGGCGCACCGAACGTATGGCGTTCACCTCCGCGTGTGCTTCGCCGCAGCGCGCGTGGTAGCCCTCGCCGATGATGCGACCGCCGGCCACCACCACGCAGCCCACCATCGGGTTCGGCGCAGCGTGGAGCCGTCCGCACTGAGCGAGTTGCAGACAGCGGCGCATGTATTTTTCGTGAATGCTTTCCATTTGTCAAATCTGTGAGGCGGGCCTTTCCGGTCCGCAGTGAAAGAAATCAAACAGCCAAGTCATGAGTCCATACTTCAGTCGTTTGTGTTCCCTTTTGGCCCCCTTATATGGGGAGGGCGAGGCCCGCGCCATAGCCTTCCTGGTGTTGGAAGAAGCCTTCGGTGTGGGGCGCACGTCCGTTTATGCCGACAAAGTTAGGGATTTTTCGGAAGAAGAGGAGCAACGCTATCTTAATATATGTCAGCGCCTGGCCGCTTTCGAGCCCGTGCAGTACGTTTTGGGCCATGCCGACTTTGCGGGAAACCGCTTCCGCGTGCAGCCCGGCGTACTGATTCCGCGGCCCGAGACCGAACAGCTCGTGGACCTCGGGCTGGCCGCGCTGGAAGCCCTGCGCGCCGCGGGCAAGGCGCAGCCCCGCGTGTTCGACGGCGGAACGGGGTCGGGCTGCATCGCCGTGAGCCTCGCCCTGCGCTGCCCCTGGGCCGGAGTGGAAGCCTGCGACTTTTCGGAAGAGGCCCTCGCCGTGGCCCGCGACAACGCCGTGCGGCTCGGGGCGAAGGTGGCCTTCCGCCGGCAGGACCTCCTCGCCCCCTGGCCCGAGCGTCCGCCCTACGACCTCATCGTGAGCAACCCGCCCTACATCCTGGAGGAGGAGCAGCGCGAGATGGAGCCCAACGTGCTCCGCTACGAACCCGCCTCGGCCCTCTTCGTGCCCGATGCCGACCCGCTCCGCTTCTACCGCGCCCTGGCCCATGCAGCCGTCGAGGGAGCGCTGGCCGCGGGGGGCACGCTGGCCGTGGAAATCAACCGCGCACAAGGGACGGAGACGGTGGCGCTCTTCGACAGCCTCGGGCTGCACCACGCCACGCTCCACACCGACTGCTTCGGCAACCCGCGCTTCGTGACGGCACAACGGCGCTGAACCTGCCGCACGGAGCGGGGCGGACCACGGCGGACGGCTTGCCGGCCACCATCGCAGGCTTTGAAAAATCAATCCTTGGTTTTGGTTTTTTTATCCCAGGGACTGGATTTTCAAAGCCTGCGACTGTTTTTGCCGCCCCGGCTGCCGTGCGCCGCGCGGCCCGCAAACGTCCCCTGCGGCGAGGAAGGGAGAAGGGGAAAGGACGATTTGACAAAAAAATCTGTTTGATTATTTGTTCAACACCAAAGTTTGTTATACGTTTGCCCCGTGAAACAATAGCGGCACCGGCGTGCGACGGGAAACGGGGTGGAACTGCGTCCCCTCGCCGCCCGCGCGGTGCAACCTCACATGCCTTCATGCCATGATAACCTACCTTCTGAAATCCGCCTTTGTGCTCAGCGCACTCTACCTGCTCTATACGCTCATTCTGCGGGGCAAGACGCTCCACCGCACGGGCCGCCTGACCCTTCTGGCCGTGCTCGCCGTCAGCCTCGTGCTGCCCGCCGTGCCCCTGCGCCTGCCCTTCGCCACATGGGCGGGGACGGCACTGGGCGAAATCGCCGCCTGGGAACGGGCGGGAGCAGTGGAGGAAGTCCGCAGCGTGGCCCGCTGGGTCGCGGGCGGCTACCTGGCCGTGGCGGGCCTGCTGCTGTTGCACTACGTGCTTTCGCTGCTCCACGTGGCGCTGGTCGTGCGCAATGGTCGCCTGCTCCGCCGTGTGCGCCGCGTGCGGATTCTCACCCACCATGCCCTCCGCGCCCCCGCCAGCTGGCTGCGCTGGGTGCTGATTGACCGCGGGAACTATCCGCCCCTCCCCTCGGCCATCGTGCGCCACGAACTGGCCCACATCCGCCTCGGCCACAGCCTCGACCGCATCCTCTGCGACCTCGTGGCCCGCGTGCTCTGGTTCTGCCCCTTCGCGTGGCTGCTGCGCCGCGAACTCATCTGTCTGCACGAGTTCGAAGCCGATGCCCGCGTCGTGGCCCACGGCATATCGCGCAAAGCCTATTCGCGGCTCTTGGTGGCCCAGGCGGACGACTGCCCCACCCTGCCCCGCCGCCTGCGCCCGCTGTCGGCCTTCCCTGCCTGGCAGGCTGGGGAGGTTCGCCGCCGGCTGTGTATGCTCTACGCCGCGCCCACGCCGCCACACGTGGCCCTGCGCGCGCTCCTGATGCTGCCCTTGGGCCTTGGCCTCGCCTTCGTGTTGGCACAGCCCGAAGAAAAAGAATTTCTTTGTGAAAATGAAATAGAAACGGCCCACAGACTGCTCGCGCAGGCTGCCAAGCCCTCCTGCCCCATGCCCGACCCGCAACCCGCGGCGGCGAAGGACGGAACGCCTCGCAAGGCGCACGGCCACCCCTCGGCAAAGGCCCCGAAGCGGCGCGCCGCCCGGAACGGTGCCGACGTTGCATCCCGCCCGGGCACACGGAAGGAAGCCGCGCCCGACGCTGCCCTGTCGCCGCAGCAAGTGGCCCGCCAAATGGGGCTCGAACATCCCGAAAGCTACGTGGCCGCTGCGGCATACCTGCCCGAGGCTGACTCACCCGAAGTGCCCACCGTCTACCTCGTGGACGGGCTGCGCGTGAGCCGCGATCGCTTCGCACACTACGCCACGCTCTGCACCGACCCGGAGGGCCGCCACTGGGCCTTGGCCACGGCGCGCGCCGCGACCCTGTCGGTGACTCCGCGCGAACTGGCCATGGAGGACTATGGCGTGGATGCCCACGTCTTCAGCCTGCAGACGAACCCGCTGCCGCCCGAGGAGACGCAGGCCATGCACATGGAGCTGCACATGCACACGAGTCCCGGCCTCAACGAGGTGGTCCTGGTGAGCCAGGACGCACGGGGCAACACCATGTACCACTACCTCCGTTAGCCCGCGCGGCGCGGACGCTGCACCGCCCTGCCTTTCCCCGAAAGTATTCCACTTCTACGATATTCCTTCGAGGCCCGCGACCCGCCATCGCGGCGCCTCGTCCAAGCCCGGCCGGCTACTGAACCCTGAAACGGCGAAATGTATTTCCTTTGACATGAAGCTCAAAATTTTTCTCTTCCTTTTGGCTCTCTGCGGCCTGCTCAGCACCGCACGGGGGCAACGCTCGCCCATCCGGCGCCCGGCCTATTCCTTCGCCTTCTCGGGCTGTTTCTCGCCGCGTCTCGTACAGACGCAAGGCGACAGCACCACGGTCGCTTTCGTGGTGCGGAACAGCTACGTCTATTCGCTTTCGTCGCGCTCGCGCCTCACCACGCCCGACGGCAGGCACTTTCCGCTGCGCCACCTGCGCGTGTACCGCCGCCACCGCGACGGACGGCCCATCGCGCCCTGCGAGGCAGTGGCCGACGAACAGGTCGAACTCTGGGCGGACGCCGAGGGGAAGGAACTGCGCGACTCGGTGGTGATGGTCTTCGATGCCCTGCCGCGCCAGACCCGCACCTTCGACTTTGAAGAGAACTACGCGGAGCCAGAAGGCCTGAAGAACTCGTTCAACGTCTACGGCATCCGCCTCGACGGCAAGGCTTATCCCGCCCGGAAGCACCCGAAGCCGGCCTACTCCACGGCGCCGCTGCCCGAACTGCATCCGGCGTGGCAGACGGCCCGCCTGCGCATACGCCTCGAGGGGGACCTCCCCGAAAGCGTGCCCGTCGTGTTGCCTTCGTTCTTCTTCTGGGGCGGCGACTTGCTGGGCTGCCACAAGGACTACCGCGTGCAGCCGGGCCGCGACAGGCGGGAGTGTGTGGTGGAGATTGACTGCTGCGAACCGCTCACGGCGCAGGTGAGCATGCTGGACGTGTCGTTCGTGCCCCTGCTCGTGCCCGGGGCGGAACTGACGGCCTCGATCGACTTGGGGGCCCTTGTCCGCCGGCGGGAGGCGAAGCAGGACGGCCCGATGGAGGAATGTGTGCGCTTCGAGGGGGAATATGCCGACCTCTCGGCGGTGATGACTTTCTACATCGACAAGGTGAACAAGCGGCAACTGCTCATGGACTTGGTGGAACAGGTGGCGAAGACCCGCGAGCTGCCCTCGGTGGCTGCTTACCGCGCGAGTGTGTACGCGACGCTCGAGTCGTGGCGACGCGACATCGAGGCCGACACGCGCCTCACGCCGCGACAGAAGGAGTTTCTCCATCTCTATGCCGAGGACTGCTACGTGAACGGGGTGCTCCTCTACCGCTCGAACATGAAGCAGCTGCAGCAGATCTGTCGGGCCGATGCGATGGATGAGGAAGCCCTTGACCGGGAGCTCAGCGTGGAGGACCGCCGGCCCGACCCGCACTTTGCCGACCTGCGCCTCTTTGCCGACCCGCAGTCGCTCCGCGCGCTCATCGTGTACCCGACGCGCACGGACTGGTACGACTATCTCCGGCTCAACCGCGCCGCCTCGGGACGCCTCTTCGACTGGGCCCGGGGAAAACAGGAAGCGCTCGCGGCCATGGACAGCATCGACAAGCTGCACGTGCGCTCCGAGGCGGAACTCGCTGCCCTTTCGCCGAACTATGCGCCCGCACTGCGCGAGGCCAACGAACGACTGAAGGAGACGCTCGCCGAGGTGGAGCGGGCGAAGGGCAAGTCGGTCTGTGAAGTGCCCGAAGTGAAGGGCGGACAATCGCTCCTGCAGGCCATCGTGGACCTGTACAAGGGCCGGGCCGTGGTGGTGGACATCTGGGACACCTGGTGTGGCCCGTGCCGCCAGGCCATGAAGGCGATGCGCCCGCTGAAGGAGGAAATGAAGCACGAGGAGGTGGCCTTCGTGTACATCTGCGACGAATCGAGTCCGCTGTCGGACTGGGCACGCATGTTGCCCGAACTCGGGGGCTTCCACTACCGCCTCACGCCGGAGCAGCGCGGACAGCTGCAGCTCGCCAGCGGCGGCATTCCCCACTATTTCGTCTTCAACAAGGAGGGCGAACTCACCTTCGACGTACTGGGCTACAATCCGCAGCTGCCCGAGGCTATCCGTGAAGAAATACAAAAAATTCTACATCCCTGATATGATAAAACTTACTCCCAAAGAAGAAGAGGTGCTCCTCAAGATTTACGAAATGGAGCGCTTCTGTGCACCGAAGGACGTCAGGGCGCTCTACGAGGAGCCCCGTCCGAACATCAATGCCGTGTCCAACACGTTCCAGTCGCTCGAGAAGAAGGGCTATCTCACCCACCGCACGGCGGGACGCGGCTATCTCTACATGCCTACCGTGCCGCGCGAGGAGTTCGGCCAGAGCAAGATTGGCCAACTCGTGACGCGTCTCTTCGACGGCTCGTACCTCAACGTGGTGAACCGCTTCGTGAGCGAGAGCAAGGTGAGCCGCGAGGAACTGCTCAGCCTGCTCGACGAACTCGAGAAGAAACAGACGACTCCGAAAGGCGAAAACTGACCCTTCAGCGCGACGTAGCACACGACACGGGACCGCACGACCAACACAGTCGCAGGCTTTGATGCTCCGGTCCCAGGGACTGGTTTTTCAAAGCCTGCGACAGGACTTTCCAAACCTGCGAGAGGCGGAACATATCAAACTCTGAAAAATATTTTTGTACAATGATTTTCAACGAAAAACGCTTTTGCTTCCTGCTCCTCGTGGGGCTGGCGGCAGCCTTGGCCTGCGGGGCGCGCGGGACAAAGCGGAAAACGGAGAAGCCCGCAGTGCTGCTGCAGGTTGCTTCGGACTTCCAGCTGCAAAGCCTCAGCCTCAAGAAGAAGGCCACGGTGGTTGAACTGGAGTACGCCAATCCGTACTACTACAATCCTGAGAACACGAAAATGTCCTTCTTCCGGCGGGCCTTCCTCGTGCAGGAGGGCGACACGCTCCCTCTGCTGGGCGGGGAGGTGGCCCATGCGGAACGCGGCGAACGGCTGCCGCTCTGCCCCGACAGCACCTACCTCCCGCTGCGACAGACGCCGGAGGGAAAACGCGTGCCGGAGTTCAACCGGCTGACGCTCCGCTTTCCCGCTCTGCCGCAACCGAAAAAGACTTTCACACTCGTGCTCGAACGGGCGTATGGATCGGAACGCTTCCTGGGCATCCGCACCGACGGAGAGGAATACCGCGCCGCACTGCCGCCTGCCACACCCTCGCCGGCCGACCGCTCCCTGCCCACGCTCCCGACACGCGGCGGACACGCGGTGCTGACGGGACGCGTCGTGGGCTTCGACAAGAATGTGATGGACTACCAGTACTGGGGCAACCACGCGAGTTTTACGAACGATTCCTGGGACTTTTCCTTCGAGATGGACGAGGAAGCGGGCACTTTCCGCGCGGATTTCGACTTGCTCTACCCCATCCGCTTCTCGGGCCAGATACCGCAAGGCGTGCCCTTCAACGTGCTGCTGCTTCCGGGCGACAGCCTTCACCTGGACATCGACGTCTATGCCTTCGCCGAGCTCCGCGCACGCGGGGTGGACACGGGGCTGGCGGCCTTGCAGTGTGTGCAGCGCACGGGCGGCTGCCGCCTGGCCGACGAATGGCGCGTGAAAAAGGGGAAATGGGGCGATGCGACCTGTGCGTACCAACTGGACAGCTGCCAGGCGCACCTCGCCGACGACTTCGCGACCTACGCGCGGCTGAAGTGGGCGGAGCACTGCCGGCGCCTGGAGGAATTGAAGGAACTGGAACTCACGGACGACGAACGCCGCTTCCTCCGCCTTTTCTCGGAACATGTTTACCTCGTGTGCCGCAACCAGAATTTCCTCAGCACGAAGAAGTTTGCCCACGAGCCGCCCGACTCGGCGGCCTTGGCAGAGTTTGAGGCGCAGATTGACCTCCACGACCCGCACGCGGCGGAACTGCTGCTGCCGCACACGCTGCAGGGACTGTTATTGGTGAACAACGACCAGCACCTCGACTATTTCGAGGCCAACGGACTGGGCGGGGCGGAACTGGCGCAGTGGGAGGCGCGCTTCCGCGAGGCACGCGGGGTGATGAAGCGCATCAGCCTGTTCCACCCGCTGCGCACGGAAGCGGAATGGGAGGCCATCGACCCGCTCTACCGCCCCGCGCTGCGCGAAATGAACCGCCAGGTGGAGGAGGTGCTGCGCGAACAGGCCGAGAAGCCGGCGACCTTCTGCCAGCTCGAAGGCTCCGACCCGACGACTTACCTGTCCCAAATCCTGGATCAGTGCGAAGGCCGCGCCGTGCTGCTCGACCTGTGGGCCACTTGGTGCGGCCCGTGCATGAAGGGCATGAAGGAGATGGAGGAACTGAAGGCCGAAATGAACGCGCGCGGCGTGGACTTCGTGTACCTCACGGACGAGTCCTCGCCCGTGGGGGACTGGCGGGACATGGCCACGAAGCACAACGGCCGCCACTACCGCGTGGCTTCCGAGACGAAGAAGGCCATGGGTATCCCCGGCTACAGGGATGGCATCCCGCACTATGTCATCTACGACCGCAACCACCGCCTCGTCGAGACCTTTACGGGCTGGGGCGAAGGCTCGCTCGAAAAGATGCGCCGCTGCCTGGAAAAGGCGCTCGGCGACGAATAGAAGGCCGAAGTTCCGGTGTTACGAAAGGAAAGCGCGGTGCTGTCATTTTGCAGGGTGAACGTGACAAAACAACCCTTATTTGAGAAATTTTTCGTCCAAAATGCAAAATTTCAGCGCCGCCGCTTGCTTTTTTCCGAAAAGGCCGTAT
>CAMGGA010000029.1 GCA_946055515.1 uncultured Bacteroidales bacterium | reverse complement strand
GGTCATTGTCGGTCCGATTTGGTGCAAAGGTAGTGCAAGGCGAGTGCAGAGCAAAATAAAAAGCCGAAGGATTTTCATTTTGCTTTGCCGAGCCGCAGCCTACCTTCGCAAAGCAAAGGTAGTGCAAGGCGAGTGCAGAGCAAAGAAAAGCCGAAGGATTTTCATTTTGCTTTGCCGAGCCGCAGCCTACCTTCGCAAAGCAAAGGTAGTGCAAGGCGAGTGCAGAGCAAAGAAAAGCCGAAGGATTTTGTTTGCTTTGCCGAGCCGCAGCCTACCTTCGCAAAGCAAAGGTAGTGCAAGGCGAGTGCAGAGCAAAGAAAAGCCGAAGGATTTTGTTTGCTTTGCCGAGCCGCAGCCTACTTTCGCGAAGCAAAGGTAGTGCAAGGCGAGTGCAGAGCAAAGAAAAGCGAAAGATTTTTGTTTGTGATTACTGCAAAAAGAGCTGTAAAAAGGGGTGAAAGAATGTGCAAACGGGAGAAAACGAAATTGCTTGGATATCCCAGGCGGCGAAGGGCGTTATTGGAAAGCACTCTGTACTCCCCACCCAAGACATCGCATTAAAGAAAGGAGGTTGTGCCGCCAACCTAATTGACCGTCTGCTGCGAATAGCTCCTTTTCAGGTAGGCCGTAGGCGTCATGCCCACCATCTTGGAGAAATAGCGGTTGAACGACGACAAGGAGTTGAATCCGCTCTGCGTCGCCACCTCCTGCATGTTCAGATGCGCCGAACCCAGTGACTGGTCCAGCAAGCGGCACGCGTGCTTCACGCGGAACTCGTTGACATAGTCGTAGAAGGTGCGCCCGCTGCGGTTTATAAATCCCGACACATACGACTTGTTGCTCCCGACGGCCTGGGCCAGCGCCCCGAGCGACAGACTCGGGTCGAGATAGAGATGCTCCTCTTCCATCTGCTGACGCAGCCGCTCGGCCAGATACGAATGAAACCCGTCGGCAGGTTCCTCCGGCGTTGCGTCGTCGTTCTCTTCCGCCCCTGCCTCGGCCCGCATGGTTCGAGGCATCATTTCGGGCACGATACGGTGCAAACTGCTGATACCGCAAAAAGCACTCCATATCGCTATGCTGCACACATCGAAGACAATCTCACCCCACCACGTCGAATCACCGAAACACAGGATATAACAGAAGAACCAGATGAAATATATGACGGCACAACTGTACACCCAATTCACACTGATGTTCAGCGTATAGGAATAGTTGGCTTCCACACACTTGTTGTAGCGAATCATGTAGTACCTCACCACCACCACCGTTGCCACTGCCAGCACAAAGGACATACTATATGCCAAACCCAGCACAAAATGGTCGGGCCACAAAGCATACAAGAGCAACAGCAGGAAAAAGGGCAGGACAGCAGCGACAAGGCGCCCCCGCGTGACAATGCCCGGGCGGACCGCCTCAAAGAAGAAAGCACACACGAAGGGAGCACTCAACAGATCGGAAAGCGCGGTGATTTCGGCCACGAAAGGGCTATCCTTCAAAGAATCGGAAACAAACAAGACATCCTTTACAAAGCCCAGAGCAAGCACGCAGACCGTCACCAGCAACACGCGCATAATCCTGCCTTGCCGCCGATAACGGTATATAATGAAGGCCCACATCACAAAGAACATGGTGGCCAAGCCGCGGGTATAATGCGCGAGCGCTTCGATTGATTCCATAAGTTCGAAGGGTATATTGCTTGTTTGGGAGCAAAAGTAAGACAATCTGTCGGATTGGCCAAATTCCGCATGCCTCCCTATCCGTACGCAGAACTGCCGCGCCACCGCTTGGCGATGCCTGCTCAAACACGATTACAGGGGTGATAGATGTCATTTTGTGAACTAAAATCTAAAAAACCTTGAAAATAGCACGCCTGGAAACAATTTTCTTCGCAAAAGTTTCCTATTTCGCAGGACAAGCCCCATATTTGCTGCACAAATCACACAACCACTTAAAACCGAAACATCATGAAACGGACACTTCTCTCCCTGTTGCTCTTCGCGGTCCTGGCCCTTCAGGCTGCCGCCATGCCCTACGAAGAAGCCCGCGACCGTGCCTGGTTCCTTACGGACAAGATGGCCTACGAACTGAACCTTACGCCCGAGCAATACGACCGCGCATACGAAATAAACCTGAACTATTTCATGAGCATCCGCACGGCTTCGGACTGCTACGGCTACTATTGGAACTACCGCGACTCGGATTTCCGCTGCATCCTCTTTGACTGGCAGTACAACCTGTTCTCCACCATCGACTATTTCTTCCGTCCCATCCGTTGGGTACGCTCGGCCTGGTACTACCCCGTATGTGACCACTACCGCTACGGCTACTACTATTTCGACCGTCCGGCCATCTACGTCACCTACCACGGCTGCGCATGGCACCGTCGCAGCCACAACGACCCGAGCCCCTACCGCGGAATGCACTTCAGCCGGGGACACGGCATGCGCGACAATTACCGCGGACACCGGCCGAGTGCCGACTACCACCGCCCAGCCCGCCCCGGCGGCAACCACCGCGACGAGGGTGCCCACCGCCCCGGCGATGACCACAAGGGTGACCGCCCGCATACTGGACGCCCCGGCGATGACCACAAAGGCGATCGCCCGCATACCGGACGCCCCGGCGATGACCACAAAGGTGACCGCCCGCAGGCGAACCGTCCGGGCAACGGCAACCAGGGCGACCGCCCGCAGGCGAACCGTCCGAGCAACGGCAACCAGGGCGACCGCCCGCAGGCGAACCGCCCGGGCCAAGGACGCGGCGGAAACGGCCAGACTACCCGCCCCTCGCAAGGCAGAGGGTCCAACCCCGGTGGCTCAAGGGGTGGCTCTACGCGCCCGGCCACGCAAAATTCAAACCGCTCCAGCGGAAACTCCCACAACGGCCCTACGCGGAGTTTCAACAGAAGGTAGCCCTGGGACAGATGCGCCAGAAGGGGCACAAATGGTACAAAACTACCGAAATCTGCCCTTTCTATACGTATTTTTTCCCCCGAAAAAAGCCTTCACAGCTTCACACGAAGGCGTTTTTCCATTGAGTTTCATAGCAAAACAGTGTGAAGGTAAAACTTTAGAGCCTTCACACGTTTTCTCGCTTGGAGATAACGGTCATTCTCCTTGGATAATTCTTAAAGTCCCGAACTATTTTTATAATGGTCCGGGACGTTTTTTTGCCCTCCGGCGGGAGCGGATCTTCTATCGGCGGGACTGGAATTTCCATCGGCGGACTTGGCATTTCTGTCCCAGGCTTCGAAAATCGACTTCGGGGCTCTGTTTCAGCGAAAAAATTGTTTTGGATTGGACAAATGAGCAAAGCCTTTGAAACGAATGGTTTGCAGTCATCCTGCAGTGAAATCACTGCAGCTCCTAATATGCGCAGGAATAGGACCCGCGAAAATGGAAGTCGCGGTGTCTCACCGCGGTGGGAGCAAACAAAGCTTTCACCCGAATTTTTTTCCTGCTTCACCATCGGCCACGCAGAATGACAACCTGCGCGGCTTTTTCTCCATGCCCTACGCAGAACGGAGACATAACACCCATACAGCGGAAACGCGTGAAGGCTCCAAAGTTTTGCCTTCACACTTTTTTCCTCTGATTTTCAGCACTTTAGCACCATCCCGTGAAGCTGTGAAGGTTTTTTTGTCCCTTAAAATTACGTATATAATAAGGGGAATTTCGCACCGACAAGTTCCTTTCACACGCGCCAAGCGGCCACCAGCCTGCAATCGAAGCCTTCACACACTCCCATGAGCGCGTTCACGCACGAATGCACGGGTAAAGGGGCGGCATGTCACAGCCATGTTACTTTCCGCACGGCCCGCTCCCTCCATTTCAAATATTATATATAAATTTGCAGCCGCAACCAAGATTCGAGCGATATGAAACTAATTTTAATGACCACGCCGTATTTCTTTGTCGAAGAACACCAAATTCTTCATGCGCTCTTCGACGAAGGACTGGAACTTCTGCACTTGCGGAAGCCCGAAACGGAACCGGTCTACTCGGAACGCCTGCTGACGCTGCTGCCCGAAACGTACCGCAAACGTATCGTGGTCCACGATCATTTCTATCTGAAAAACGAATATAACCTGAAGGGTATTCACCTGAACCATAGAAACCCCGAACTCCCCCCTAAATATAAAGGCCACCTATCCGTCTCGTGCCACACGGCCGAAGAGGTGAAAGCACACAAAAGGGCCTGCGACTATGTGTTCCTCTCCCCTATCTACACGAGTATCTCCAAAACGGACTACCCTGCCCGCTTCACACAAACGGCATTGAAGGAACTGGCGGCCTCGAAAATCATCGACAAGAAGGTGATGGCACTCGGCGGCATCGGGCTGGACAACATCGGACGCATCAAGGAGCTGGGCTTCGGCGGGGCGGTGATTCTGGGGGACATCTGGAACCGCTTCAACATCCACTCCACCGACGACTTCAAGGACCTCATCGGCCACTTCCGACGGCTGAAACGCGCCGCGGACTGACAAGCTCGGAAAGTACACTCAAATTTCTCACATACACACAGCCAAAACAATGAACAACAACAATTTCATGGTTTTTTCAGGCACGGCCTCGCGCTACTTGGCCGAAAAAATCTGTCAGGAACTGGGCTGCCCCCTCGGCAACCTGGCCGTGACGCGCTTTGCCGACGGCGAATTTGAAGTTTGCTACGAAGAAAGTATCCGCGGCCGCGACGTGTTCCTGGTGCAGAGCACTTTCCCCAACTCGGACAACCTGATGGAACTGCTCCTCATGATTGACGCTGCCAAGCGTGCCTCTGCCCGCAGCATCTGTGCCGTGGTGCCCTACTTCGGCTGGGCCCGCCAGGACCGCAAGAGCAAGCCGCGCGTGAGCATCGGCGCCAAGCTGGTGGCCGACTTGCTGAGCGTGGCTGGCATCGACCGCCTGATGACGATGGACCTCCACGCCGACCAGGAGCAGGGCTTCTTCAATGTGCCTGTGGACCATCTCTACGCTTCGACGGTGATGCTGCCTTACATCAAGAGCCTCAACCTCCCGAACCTCTGCATCGCCACGCCTGACGTGGGCGGCTCGAAGCGCGCTGCTTCGTATGCGAAATACCTCGACTGCCCCATGGTGCTCTGCAACAAGAGCCGCAAGAAGGCAAATGAGGTGGACAGCATGCAGATCATCGGTGACGTGAAGGGCATGGACGTAGTGCTCGTGGACGACATCGTGGACACGGCCGGCACCATCACCAAGGCTGCTGACCTCATCATGGCAGGCGGCGCCAACAGCGTGCGTGCCATTGCCAGCCACTGCATCATGTCGGGTCCCGCCGACGAACGTGTGGCTGCTTCGGCTCTGAAGGAAATGGTGTTCACGGACAGCATCCCCTACCGCGGCAATTGCGACAAGGTGAAGGAACTCAGCGTGAGCGGCATGCTGGCCGAAACCATTCGCCGCGTAATGGAGAACGAGAGCATCTCTTCGCAGTATCTCATCTAATCGCTCCACGCGCTGCTGTCTGAGGCAAAAGCCCTGACTTCAGACGCGATGACGCAAGTTAGCCCCAAGACCAAGTGGGCTTTCGAGCACTTGGTTTTGGGGCTTCTCTGTTTCTGTGGGGAATGCTTGTTATTTCTTCACGAACACCAAACTATCCATCTCGCTACACAGGATGAGCCGCGAGCCGTTGAGGCGGACAATGCGGAAGTCTGCCGTGTTGCCCCTCACGCCGAGGGGCTGTAGGGAGGTGGTGGCGGGGTCTTCGATGAGCTGGTCGCGGTCGCGGTAGTGCAGGTAGACTTGGGTGAGGCGCAAGCGGTCGGGGGTGTACTGAAAGCGCGCCACGGCCTCGTTGGTATCGATTTCGGGAACGGGCTGGGCGGACTTCATGCTGAGCAGTTGCAACTGGAAGGCCCAATGCACTTTCTCGGCCCGCTTGTCGGTGTATTGGCTGTAATGGGGGTCGGCGGCAACGGTCTTGCTGTGCATCTCCACCATTTGCCACAGGCCGTCCAAATCGCCGTTCTCGGGCATCTTGTCGCAAGCTGCCACGAGGGCCGCGACCAAAAGGAGAAGGAAGGCGGATATATTATTCTTCATCATTTCCAAAGAAGTTTGTAATTTTCTTTAAAGGAGTACTTTATCTCGCATCGTCATAGCTTGGGGAGGCTGATGGGCTTTGTACAAAGGCTCACGGGGACGCTGTGCATCATCAGCCTCTATTTGCCAAAGGTTTTCGAGAGGGTACACTGGAAACCTGTGTTGTCGCCCAAGAGGCTGCCACGGTCGAGGGCAAGGGCCAATCCGAGTTGCCAGCCTTTACAGTCCATGCGCCCGATGCGCTCGGGGGTGAGCTGGACTTCGGCGAGGAAGCTCTGGGTCTTGCGTGCCTGTTCGAAGGGAGTGGCCCAGGTGCCGAGGTTGCGCTCGTAGCTGTAAAGCAGGCGATAGCCCACGGCGGGGCTGGGCTGTCCCTTGATGCCCACGTGGTATGCCTTGAAGCGGTTGCCTGTGAAGGTCAGCGAACCGTTCTGCGCATAGAGGGGAGAGGGATAGAGCGGGTTGCCCATGGCCTGCCCCCAATGTTGCCAACCAGGATAGAGGTTGTGGTTGTAGTAGTTGTCCACGCCGCTGATTTGGTCGGGGATTTGGGGAGTCTTGTCGTGATATACGGGGCCGCTCTGGTAGGTGGTGCGGAGGTATTCGTAGGTGAGCGCGGTGAGCCAGGAGCAGTTCTCGAGGTGAAGGTCCAATCCCCAGAGGCCGTCGTACCATCCGTACTCCAAGAACATTTGGGAATGGTCTTCAAAAAAGTGGTCGTAGTAGAGACCCAGACGCCAGCCCCTTCCCTTGTAGTTGAGGCGGAAGAGCCAGCTGCCAAGGGTGTTGCCCGAAGCGTTGGCGTAGCCGTCACCATCGGTGGTGTCGCCGCCCAAGCCGAAGGTGGCATCGATATAGTCCTTGAAACCCGAGGGGAGGTGGATGGGGCCGGCGAGGATGCCATCCCACGACTTCACGTTGTAGAGGGTGCCGCCGAAGGTGGTGGCCATCTCGAGTCCGCCCTCGAAGGTGAGGGGGAACTTGTCTTCATTGCCCAGACGGAGGTAGCCGGCCTTGGAGTGATAGCGCACTTTCTCGGCGTAGTTCTGGTCCTTGCCGACATAGCTCTTCTGGAACGCGCCGTCGGTGAGCACGCCATAACTGATGTGGCCGCGAATGGCGGCCCAGTTGCCGCGCCCCGTGATGTTCCAGTAGGTAGGCAGACCGAGGCGCACTTCGGGCACGGGACGGGCGTTGATGCCCAAGGCCTGGGAACCAGAACTCAACGCATTGTCGCGGAAGGCCATGGGATGGTGCTTGGCGCCGACGGTGAGGCGCAGGAGGCGGTAGTCGAAGTCGGCGTAGAGCTGCTGGACAACGACGTCGGAGGTGAAATGGAAGGGCAGGACGAGATCGACGCCGTACTGCATGTTCCACTTTGTGCTTTTCTCCGCCTTGCCTTCGCTGAACACGCCAGCGCGGAGATAGCCATTCTGCGACTCCAATGAGGAAAGGCCGTAGCGGTTGGAGGCGAGCCACAGCGGGGTCTGGCCGTCGGAGGTGGTGAACTGTGTCTCTGCCTTGTCGTGGATTTGCCCCAAAGAGCGCTCCCAGGCGTTCTGCGCATGGAGTGCGGGAAGCGGCAGGAGGAACAAGGTCCCGAGCAGGCTGTTTCTGATCTGTTTCTTCATACCTTACTTATTTTATCACCAGTGCGCGGTCGATGAGGTCGGACAAGGATGCGTAGTGAGGCTGCGCGGCAGAGGCGTGGAGTTTGCGGCTGAGGCGCTTCAACTCTTCGAGCAACACGGGGCGCACGGGGGAAGCTGAATAGTTCTTGAAAATGAGTATCAAGCGGGTGACGGCTTCGCGCTGGAGGGCTTGCTGCCACACGGAGGGACGGGGATTGCCCGTGAAGATGGCATCGAGCAGCGCGGGGATGTACTCGCTGGCGGGATAGGCGGGCGTGAGGCGCTCAAAGAGGCTGAGGTTGCAGAGGTAGCTCATGAAGTTGCCCGCACTGCTCTCGCGCAGGCGGTCGGCAGAGGGGGCTATGCGCTTGATGTAGGGCTGGTCGAAGAGCCAGGCGGGCTCTGTGATGATGTGGCGACGGATGAACTGGAAGGCTTCGAGCTGCTTGGCGCGGGGCTCTTCGGAGTAGATGTCGCCGGGCTGGTCGACGGTTTTGTAGTCGCAGTAGACGCCACCGAGGTTGTCCAACACATGGCCAAAGTAGCGGAAGAACTGTGAGTGGACCTGGCTGTACATCGTCTTGATGTTGTCGTGGTAGATGTCGTTGCTCTGGTAGGTCCATTCGGGAAGGTGGGCGAGCACGCGCTGGAGGTTCAGGATGCCATACTCGCTGGCTTTCACGGCATCGTCGCCGAGGTCTTCGGTCTGGCAGCGGGCATCGTTGGTGCGGTTGGTTTCACCATCGCCGAACCAGAGGCGGGGTTTGCCTTCGAGGCGCTGCTGGGTGAGCTGCTCGAGTTCCCAGTGGTCGCTCACGTCGTCGTAGGCACCGGGCATGATGCGGTAGCCCCACTCGATGGCCCACTCGTCGTAGTCGCCGATGCGGGGGAAGAGGCAGTGGCGGGGTATGCTGTCTTCGGGCTGTGCCACATAGTTGAAGCGGGCGTAGTCCATGATGCTCGGGGTGTGGCCGTATTTTTCCAAAAAGCTACGTGAACGGAGACTGTCGACGGGCACAAGGCTCGACGAACCGAAGTTGTGGCGCAAGCCGAGGGTGTGGCCCACCTCGTGGGAGGAGACAAAACGGATGAGCTGGCCCATGAGTTCGGTGTCGTAGTTCATTTGACGGGCGGCCTCGTCGAGCGTGGCGGCCTGGATGAAGTACCAGTCGTGGACGAGCGACATGACGTTGTGGTACCAACAGATGTGGCTCTCGAGGATTTCACCGGAGCGGGGATCATGGACGTGTGGACCGTAGGCGTTGGGGATGGGGGAAGCCAGGTAACGGATGCAGGAGTAGCGGGCATCTTCCATGGACATGGTGCTGTCGTTCTCGGGCCACTCCTTGGCCATGATGGCATTTTTGAAACCAGCCTTCTCGAAGGCTTTCTGCCAGTCGTTCACGCCCTGGATAAGGTAGGGACGCCATTGCTTCGGGGTGGCAGGGTCGATGTAGTAGACAATGGGTTTCTTCGGCTCAATGAGTTCGCCGCGCTTCATTTTCTCAAAGTCTTCCTCGTTCTTGGGCTCAAGGCGCCAGCGGGTGATGAAGCGCTTGGACTCGACACGCTGCTGGCTGTCGCCGAAGAAGTTGAAATTGTCAGTAAAATACCCTACGCGGGGGTCGAAGAGGCGGCGCTGCATGGGTTCCTTGGGAAGAAGCACGAAGGAGATGTTGAGCCCCAGCGTGACCTTCCCCGTGAGGGCGGAGGCATGGTTGGTGCGGCTGCTGGAGGTCCACGTCTTGACGGTGCGCACTTCGGTGTTGAGGGGGAAGGACTTGACGCTCTCGATGTAGGAGGAGGACATGAGTGGAGAACCCAAGCCGAACTTCAATTTGTTAGCCGAGGAGATGCCCAGGGCGGGGTTGTCTTCGAGGAAGAGGCTGTTCACGCCGATTTTGTAGCCTTCACGGTTGGTTTCTTCTATCTTGAAAGAAGCAATGATGGGGTCTTCGTTGCTGGCAATGACAGCGCGGTTGATGGCGTCGGTGGAGTCGGCCGTATTGACGAGCAAGCGGGCACGGAGCAGAAGTTTTCCATCGGGCGACTTCTGGAAATAGACGGTTTGCTGGGCAGCCAGTTCGCCGCCGTACTTCCCCGTGCTGGCAGGCGTGGAAGTGTAGCGCACGGTGACAAGCATCTCGCGCTGCAACAGGCTGTCGGGAATGGTAAAGAACCACTGCACGGAACCGTTGTTGGCCGTGGTCATAGAAGTGCCGAAGAGCGGCTTGTCGGACTTCTTGTTGCTTCGGGACTTCCCTGTAGCGGTGTCGTTAGACTTCTGCTGCTTGGTAACGATCTCTGCCATCTTGGCCTTGACGTCCTGTGCCTGGAGCGCACCCGAAGTCCAGAAGGAGACAAAAAGGAGAAAAAGGAGGTGTTTCATCTGCTCAATATTGAATTTGTAAAGTTTTCAGAAAAGGTTCAAAGCCTTGCTCCAGACGGCTCAACTCGTAGGCTTCGAGGTGGAGCGAAAAAGTGCCGGGAAGGTCGGTCAGGCCGAAATAGAGCCGCAGGGCCGAAGCCATCTTGAAGGAGAGCGGGTCGGCCTTGCGCATGAGGAGAAGGGCGTAGTGGCGCAAGACGGCGGCATCCACATCGGCGCGGCGCAAGAGTTGGAACAAGAGGTAATAGGAAATGGGATTGCCCACTTTCAGGAGCAATGCGGCGGTGGGTTCGAGGCGGTTGTGCGTGAATATCTCCACCATGCGGGAGGCAGTCTCCACGCCCAGCCGGAGGGTGAGCAGGACTTCGAGGGTCTTGCGCACATCGATGGGGGTGGCTACGGCTGCGAAGTCGCGGAGAACGGCTTCGTCGAGTGTCTTCTGTCCCGCACGGAAGCGGGCGACGAGGGCCTTGAGGAAGGTGCCGAGATAGGCTTTGGAGGAAGCGGGGACCAGGGCAAGGAAACACTGCCAATAGGCTTCGCCCTCACACTTCACCAAGAGGTCCGTGGAGAGCATATAGCCTGCCGTGCGGCGCTCGGCAACGGAAAGCCGCTCCACCGCCGCAAGCAGGGCTGCCCCGTTGCCCGAGGTAACGAGGGGACGGAGTTTTTGGGACAGAAGGGGGTTGTGGCGGTGGAGGGACATGGAGAGGGAAAAATGTGTACTATTGGTCTCGACGCACGAGGAGAACAACATTCTCCACGTGGTGAGTCTGCGGGAACATATCCACGGGCTGCACGGCTTCTACGCGATAGTCGCCGTCGAGCAGGGCCAAGTCGCGGGCCTGGGTGGCGGGATTGCAACTCACGTAGACGATGCGGCGGGGGGCGGCAAAGAGGATGGTGTCGATAACATCGGTGTGCATGCCTGCACGCGGGGGGTCAGTGATGATGACATCGGGGCGGCCGTGCTGCGCAATAAATTCGCGGTTGAGGATATCCTTCATGTCGCCCGCATAGAAGAGGGTGTTCTGGAGCTGGTTGATGCGGGCATTTTCCTTGGCATCCTCGATGGCTTCGGGCACGTATTCTATACCGATGACCTGGCGGGCCTGATGGGCCACGAAGTTGGCAATGGTGCCCGTGCCCGTGTAGAGGTCATAGACGAGTTCCTGTCCCGTAAGCTGGGCAAAGTTGCGCGCCACCTTGTAGAGTTCGTAGGCCTGGTGGGTGTTGGTCTGATAGAAGCTCTTCGGCCCCACCTTGAAGCGCAGGTCTTCCATGGTTTCGTAGATGAAGTCGGTGCCGGCGTATGTGTGGACTTCGAGGTCGCCGATGGTGTCGTTGCACTTGAGGTTGTTCACCCACAGCAGCGAGGTCACTTCGGGGAATGTTTCGTGGAGATAAGCCAGAAGGGCCTCAGCCTGAGCCTGTTCTTCCTCCGAACGAATGCAGAACTGCATGAGAAGCATCACTTCTTCCGTGGCGGAAGTGCGGAGCATCATGCCGCGGAGCAAGCCGGTCTGGGCGCGGAGGTCGAAGAAGGTGAGGGCGTGCTCGAGGGCGTAGCGGCGAATGGCGTTGCGCAGCCGATTGTTCACATCGTCCATGAGGTGACAGGTGTCGATGTCGAGGATTTTGTCGAAAGCACCAGGGATGTGGAAGCCCACGGCGTCCATCACGTCAAACATCTGGCCCGACGCCACTTCCTCGGCCGTGAGCCACTTCTTGTTGGAGAAACCGAACTCGAGCTTGTTGCGGTAGCCGAAGGTCTGCGCGCTGCCGAGGATGGGCTGCACGGGAGGCAACTCCACCTTGCCGATGCGCGTGAGGTTGTCCACCACTTGCTTCTGCTTGTAGCGCAGTTGGTCTTCGTAGGGGAGGCATTGCCACTTGCAGCCGCCGCACACGCCGAAATGCTGGCACACGGGCTGGATGCGTCGGGGGGAGAACTGGTGGAAACGCACCACTTCGGCTTCGGCATAGCTGTGTTTCTTTTTCCTGACTTGCAGGTCCACGATGTCGCCGGGCACGGCGTAAGGCACGAACACCACGAGGTTGTCTACCTTCGCAATGGCCTTGCCTTCGGCGGCCACGTCGGTGATTTCGATGTTTTCGAGTATGGGGAGAGGCTTTCTTTTTCGGGCCATGGTATTTTAATTGTTGAATAGCAAAAGGGTGAGCAATCGGGGCAGGGCGTAGCGCGGCAAGTCTTCGGGGGCTACGGCGATAAACTCAGGCGGGAGAGGCAGTGGTTTGTCGTAACGCAGGCGGTAGCAGTCTGCCCAAATCACACGATGGGTGAGCACATGCTTGCGCTGGCTGGCAACCTGACTCCACACGCCTCCTTCGGGCAGGTGCTGCTGCACAAAGGGGTGAGCCTGGACTTCCTGTATCGAGGCGGCGTGATCGAACTCCAACAGGGACACTTCGTAGAGTCCCTGCCAAATGTCGCCCGCCCCGCGGCGGTGGAGCCACAGCCCCTCGGGCGTGGAGACAGCGAGATAGACGAAATGGCGCTCCTTCACTTGCGTGCGATGGCTCTTCACGGGGAAATCCGCCACGTTTCCCGCGCCCAGCGCCCCGCAACTTTCCGCCAGGGGGCACGTGTCGCAGTGGGGCGAAGCGGGCACGCACTGCAGGGCGCCGAAGTCCATGAGTGCCTGGTTGTAATCGGCCACACGTGCTGTATCCTTGGGAAGGAGACTCGTCGCCAACTCGGCGAAGGCTTTTTTTCCCGCCGATGTGTCGATGGGAGTGGCGAGGGCGAAATAGCGCCCCAGCACACGGTAGACATTGCCGTCCACCACAGCCACGCGCTGCCCGAAGGCAAAGGAGCAGATGGCGGCGGCGGTATAGTCGCCCACGCCTTTCAACTGCCTCACCTCCTCCAGTGTGGAGGGAAAGGCGCCCCGCTCCGCCACCTGGCGGGCTGCCGCATGGAGGTTGCGGGCTCGGCTGTAATAGCCCAGGCCCTGCCACTGTTTCATCACCGCATCCTCGTCGGCTTCGGCAAGGGCTTCCACCGTGGGGAAGGCGCGGAGGAAGCGGCGGTAATAGTCCATTCCCTGCGCCACACGCGTCTGTTGCAGAATGATTTCCGAAACCCATATCTTATAGGGGTCGGCACTTTCGCGCCAGGGGAGCGAGCGGCCATTCCCGGCGTACCATTCCAGTATTACTTCGGCAAATTGCATGTGAGGCAGGAGAAGCCGGGGCGCTACGGCCCCGAGGATTTGTCAATGAAAGAGTTTGATACGCTGTTCTTCGGAAAGCTTGCAGATCAGGAGTTCGTCGTTCTTCTCCGCCACCACATAGCCGTCGAGTCCCTGCACCACCACGCGCTTCTTGCCCGCAGCATGAACAATGGTGCCCCAGGTGTCGAAGAGGTGGATATTTTCGCCCACGCACACATTGCCGCGCTGGTCTTTCGGCAGGCGTTCACGCAGCGAGTTCCACGTGCCGAGATCGCTCCAGGGGAAGGAAGCGGGATGCACGAAGATTTCTTCCGCCTTCTCCATGATGGCGTAGTCGATGCTGATGTTTTCGCACTTGGGGAACTCCTCGTTGATGCGCGCCTGTTCTTCGGGCGTGTCGTAGACGGGAAGGAGCTTTTCAAAGATGGAGGAAATGGCGGGCTGGTACACGCGGAAGGCATTGACGATGGTGCTCACGCTCCACACGAAGATACCCGCATTCCACAGATAGTTGGGCTGCTTGATATACTCTTCCGCCAGTTCTGCCGTGGGCTTTTCCTTGAACTCATCCACGCGGAAGATGTTCTGCTGGCGCGAGGAGGAGAAGGAGAGGTCGGCCTTGATGTAGCCATATCCCGTTTCGGGGCGTGTCGGCTTCATGCCGAGGGTCACCATGGCATCGGTTTCGGCGGCAAACTCCAGCGCGTCTCCAACCACCTTCTGGAAGTCGGCGGTGTCGAGCACTGCATGGTCGGCGGGTGAAACCACCACATTGGCTCTGGGGTTGCGCTTCTTGATTTTCCAGCTCACGTAGCAGATGCACGGGGCGGTGTTGCGGCGGCAGGGCTCGGCGAGGATATTTCCTTCGGGCACGTCGGGCAACTGCTGTTTTACCAAATCTTTATAGCTTTCCGCGGTCACGACCCACACGTTTTCCGTGGGCACGAGTCCCTTGAAGCGGTCGGCGGTGAGCTGTATGAGTGTGCGGCCGCAGCCGAGGATGTCGAGGAACTGCTTCGGCATTTCCTCATTGCTCACGGGCCAGAACCGGCTCCCCGAGCCGCCGGCCAGAATGACCAAGTAATTGTTTTTCATATCGAGAGATGCTACTTGCGTAGACTTTTGTTTGGTGTGGGACTACTTTTCTTCCTCTACAATCATGGTGCCCTGGATGTAAAGGCGGACGATGGCATTAGAGGCATTGCTGCGCACCGTGATGGGCTTCTTGAAAGCACCGGGGAACTTGCCCTTGCCGTTGTACTGCACCTTGATCACTCCCTTCGCACCGGGCTGGATGGGTTCCTTGGGTGCAGTGGGCACGGTGCAGCCGCAGGAGCCGTAAGCCTGCTGGATAACCAGGGGCTCGTTGCCCGTGTTGGTGAACACGAATTCGCAGTGCTGCACTTTCTTCTCTGCAAACTTTCCGAAGTCGAAGGTCGTCTTATCAAACTTTATCACGGCCTGGGCAAACGTGGCGCAGCACACTGCAGCCATCGCGCATAAAGCATAGAAGCGTTTCATCATCGTCAATCTTGATTTCTTTTTGTTACAATCTTTTTACCGCTACCCATCGTGGCAGCCAAGTCACACAAGGACTTTGGCGACAAAAATACGCGATATTCCTTAAATAAGAAAATTTTGCAGTGGTAAAAGTCATAATCACACCCGAATGTGTAATTTTGCTTCGCCATAGCAGGCTGCGGCTCGGCAAAACAAATAAAACTTCGGCTTTTCTGTGCATTGCGCTCGCCTTGCACTACTTTGCTTCGCCAAGGTAGGCGGCGGCTCGGCAAAGCAAATAAAATCCTTCGGCTTTTCTTTGCTTTGCGCTCGCCTTGCACTACCATTGCTTCGCCAAGGTAGGCGGCGGCTCGGCAAAGCAAATAAAATCCTTCGGCTTTTCTTTGCTTTGCGCTCGCCTTGCACTACTTTTGCACTATGAGACCACTTGAAAAAATAATTCTCGGCATTGACCCAGGCACGAATGTGCTTGGCTATGGGGTGCTGAAGGTCGTGGGGCGCACGCCTTCCATGGAGACCATGGGGGTCATCGACTTGCGCCGCTGCACCGATGTTTACCTCAAGCTCGGGCGCATCCATGAGCGCGTCTTGGGCATCATCGATGCCTTCCACCCCGACGAACTGGCCATCGAGGCTCCCTTCTTCGGCAAGAACGTGCAGAGCATGCTGAAGCTCGGCCGTGCCCAGGGGGTAGCCATCGCCGCTGCCATCAGCCGTGACATTCCCATCAGCGAATACGCTCCGATGAAAATCAAACAGGCCATCACGGGCAACGGCCAGGCCAGCAAGGAACAGGTGGCGGCCATGCTCCAGCGCATGCTCCACATTCCCCAAGAAAGCCTGCTCCCCTATTTCGACGCCACTGATGCCCTCGGCGCAGCCTATTGCCACTTCCTGCAGATGGGGCGTCCCGAAAAAGTCAGTTCCGCGCCCCGCTCCTGGGCCGACTTTGCCCGGCAGAATGCACAAAGGATTCACTGACTCCCCTACCCCAAGCTTCCCCTCACTCTATCCCAAACATTCCTCTCTCATGAGAATATTCTACACGCTTTTCTTCCTCACCCTCCTCGCCGCCGCACCGCTCCGCGCACAGGAGGTGTACAACCTGATGTTGGCGAATGCCACGCGCACGGTCAATTCTCCCACCGCTTCCTACACGCAAACACAGATTGCGCAGTTCAAGCGCACGGCGCTTATTTACATGAAGTCGAAAGCCTTTGAAGTGAGCGAAACGGTCTCGGCGGAATTTCTCGACACCCAGGCTTACTACATGTCGGAGTTCATCACGCTCTTCTTCAACGAGTTCATGCGGCTGAAGAAACTCCCCGACGAGGAACGCAAGGAGCGCATCCTGCGTTTCATGGAGATTTCCATTTCCCACCCGCTCTTCCACGACCCCGATGAGGAGACCACCCTGTCTTTTATCACCGACGGGGGGGAAATCACGCCTTTCTCGCTCGACACGAACTGGAAGGAGGCATTTGAAGCAGCAGAACAAATGGTCAAAGAACAATAAAGCCTCACTTATGTACGATATCCAACTCAACGAGAGTGGCACACGCCACCTCACGATTACCCGCGAAAACCTGCAAACGCTCCACAAATACAATCTGCTCCAGGGCTTGGCCAACTCCACGGGCTATATCACGGAAAACGAGCTCGACAAACTCCGTCTGAGCATCCGCGCGCTCATTGCAAACGGCGGCGGGGAGGACACGAAGGACTTACTTGACCTCTGCATCGACGTGATTTATCACGACAAGATGAAGGCTTTCGGACTGAAGAACCTGCTCGCTGTCTACGAGGATTATGTGAGCGGATTGGATGCACAGCAAGCGTAAGGTTATGAGGTGCAAGGTTATTAGGTTATAAGGTAAAAAGTTATAAGGCTTGTCTTTAAGCGCAAAGCATTCGGCTTTATAGCCTTTCTACAAATAATATTTCAATCTCATAACCCCAGGAGCGAAGCGCCCCTAACCTTATCACCCAAAGAGCAAAGCGCCCTTCATTTCCCCTCATTCTCACACCCAAAAACAATCTCGCCCCATGCCCCTCACCGACTGGCTTCCCACCACCCGCAAGGAAATGGACCTGCGCGGATGGGACGAGGCCGACATCATCCTGTTTTCCGGCGATGCCTACGTAGACCACCCCGCTTTCGGCGCGGCGGTCATTGGCCGTTTGCTGGAGGCAGAAGGCTACCGCGTCTGCATTGTTCCCCAGCCCGACTGGCATGGTGACTTCCGCGACTTCCGCAAGCTCGGCCGCCCGCGCCTCTTCTTTGCCATTGCCCCGGGATGTATGGACTCCATGGTCAATAAATACACCGCCAACCGCCGCCTCCGCTCCGAAGACGCCTACAGTCCCGATGGCCGGCACGACAAGCGCCCCGAATATCCCACCATCGTCTACACCCACATCCTGAAGCAGCTCTTCCCCGAGGTGCCCGTGGTACTGGGCGGCATCGAAGCCTCACTGCGACGCCTCACCCACTACGACTATTGGAAGGAAACGCTCCGCCCGAGCATTTTGCTCGACAGCCAGGCGGATTTGATCATTTACGGCATGGGCGAACTCCCCCTGGCCGAGCTTTGCCGCACGCTGGAGGAGGAAATGCTCTCGGCGGACAATCCCGCCGCCGCGCTCACCGTCGACACCTTCCGCCGTGCCCTCCAGCGCCACCCCATAGACCAGACCGTCACGCTCGAGACAGCGGAAACTCTCCCCGGCGGCATCACCGCTTCGGACATCGTGCTGCACAGCCACGAGGAGTGTCTGAAAAACCGGAAGGCTTATTCGGAAAACTTCCGCCACATTGAGGAGGAGAGCAACCGCCTCCACCCGCAGCGCCTGGTCCAGGCTGTAGGCGAAAAGCTGGTAGTGGTCAATCCGCCTTTCCCGCCAATGACCACGGCCCAGATAGACCGCTCCTTCAGTTTCCCCTACACGCGTCTGCCCCACCCCAAGTACAAAGGCAAACGCATTCCGGCATACGAGATGATCAAGTTTTCCGTAAACATCCATCGCGGTTGTTTCGGCGGATGCGCCTTCTGCACCATCTCTGCCCACCAGGGGAAATTCATCATGAGCCGTTCGCCCGAGAGCGTGCTGAAGGAGG
>CAMGGA010000028.1 GCA_946055515.1 uncultured Bacteroidales bacterium | reverse complement strand
AGCTCAAACAAGTTTGGCTTTGCTCATTTGGCTTAACGAAAACGTTCGTTTTCAAGTGTAAAAAGACATGGGATTTTTCTCAAAACTTTTCTCGTTCACCCAGGAGCTGGCGATTGACTTGGGTACGGCGAACACGATTATCATCGCTGACGACGAAATCGCGGTGAACGAGCCTTCGGTGGTAGCGCTGGACACGCACACCGAGAAAATGATTGACGTGGGCGAAAAGGCGAAGCTGATGTACGAAAAGACGAACAGCAAGATTCGCGTGATACGCCCGCTCCGCGACGGTGTGATTGCTGACTTCAACGCCTGCGAACAAATGATGCGCGGCCTCATCAAAAAGGTGCATTCCGGCAAACGCCTGTTCTCGCCTTCGCTGCGCATGGTCATCGGTGTACCGAGCGGCTCCACGGAAGTGGAATTGCGCGCTGTGCGCGACTCGGCAGAACATGCTGGCGGACGTGACGTGTACCTGCTCTACGAACCGATGGCTGCGGCTATCGGTATCGGCGTGGACGTGAACGCGCCGGAGGGCAACATGATTGTGGACATCGGCGGCGGCACTACGGAAATCGCGGTGATTTCGCTCGGCGGCATCGTGTCAAACAATTCTATCAAGATGGCAGGCGACGACTTCACGAACGATATCCGCGAATATATGAGCCGTCAGCACAACGTGCTGGTGAGCGAACGTATGGCGGAACGTATCAAAATCCACGTGGGCGCGGCACTCACGGACCTCCCGAACCCGCCCGAGGACTACGTGGTACACGGACCGAACCGCATCACCACGATGCCGATGGAAGTACCCGTGTGCTACCAGGAAATCGCTCACTGCCTCGAAACATCCATTGCCCGCATCGAACAGGCGGTTATCAACGCCCTGGCGAACACGCCGCCCGAACTCTATGCGGACATCGTGAAGAACGGCATTTTCCTCACGGGCGGCGGTGCGCTGCTCCGTGGCCTGGACAAGCGCCTGAGCGACAAGATCAACATTCCCTTCCACGTGGCGGACGACCCGCTGCTCTGCGTGGCAAAGGGAACGGGCGTAGCGCTGAAGAACGTGGAGAAGTTTACCTTCCTCATGCGATAGGAAACGCGCCTGAATGGATTTATGAGTTTTGAGTTTAAAGTACAAACGGTCACCGCTGCGGAGCCATTCTGCCCCAGGACCTGCCCGTTGACTTTAGGCTAAAAACTCATAAATTGAATGTGCCATCCTCTCATTTATTGTTTCACCCGGTGAACAACCTCATTGACTTTATCCGCAAGTATTTCTTCGTGCTACTCTTCGTGGTGCTCGAAGGGATCAGCGCGTGGCTGCTGTTTGGTTTCAACAGCTACCACGGCAGTGTGTGGTTTACCTCGGCGAGCGGAGGCGCGGCAGCAGTGGCGAGGCTCTACGGTGACCTCGTGAGCTGGGCCAACCTCCAGGAGGTGAATGCAGAACTGACGGCGCAGAACATCTCGCTCCAGCGCGAAACGGAACTGCTCCGACAGGCGCTCACAGACGCCACACGCGACTCCTCGCTCACAGAGCGGCTGGTACAGCAAAAGCTGCAGGGCTACGAAACGGTGGCGGCGAAGGTGGTGGCAAACTCGGCGGAACGGGCTGCAAACTACCTGGTCATCGACAAGGGGGAGGCAGACGGAGTGAAACCTGAAATGGGCGTCGTGGGCGGCGGCGGCGTGGTGGGCATCGTCTACCTCACGGGGCCTCACCATTCGCTGGTGATTCCTGTGACGAACCGAAAGTCGAGCATCAGCTGCCGTGTGAGAGGACAGAACTATTTCGGTTACTTGCAGTGGGACGGGCAGAGCATGCTGAGCGCATACGTGGACGATGTGCCGCGCTACGCGAAGGTGCGCATCGGCCAGGCGGTAGAAACGAGCGGCTACTCGGCGGTGTTCCCACCGGGCATCTTCGTGGGACGCATTCGACGCATCCGCAACTCGGCCGACGGACAGGCTTACAGGCTCGACGTAACTTTGGGCACGAACTTCGCGAACCTGCGCGATGTGGCGGTCATTTCCACGCCCTATAAGGCGGAAATCGACACGCTCCGCGCCCAGGCGATAGAACTGGAGGAGTGAGGGACATTTTTGCAAAACGTTTTCCCTTTTTCTCCGCCAACATTGCAGCAGGCACAGAGTTTCCTGCTCCCTCGACACAACCGGCCGCGCCTCATTGTCTTTTGTACCGTCCTCTTTCGCCCGCGACCCATGGCGGGCTTTTTGCTTGAAATGGACCGGGGGGGGGAGCTGCCTCCTGCGGGCCAATCCATACTGAACCCGAATTTTTAAATCACAAATTCTGTCAGCTATGCTCGAACAGTATCTCAGCCGCATGGGCTGGTTTGCACTGCTGGTGGGGATGCAGGTATTCGTCTTCAACCATGTCCATATCTTTGGCTATGCCACGCCCTTTCCCTATATATTTTTCCTGCTCTCGCTTCCGAGCGCCACGCCGCGTTGGGTCTACGTGTTGCTGGGCTTCGCACTGGGACTGACAATTGACCTGTTCACCAACACCCCGGGGATGGCTGCGGGAGCCACCTGCCTGCTGGGACTGCTTGTGCCGCCGCTGCTGCGCCTTTTCGGCCCGACAGATGCCGAGGAAGAAGCCTTCACGCCCTCGCCTCGCTCCATGGAATGGGGGCCGTATGTGCGCTACGTGGTGGTAGCTTCACTGCTCCACGGCGCGGCGTTTTTCGCCATGGAAGCCTTTACGGTCAGAGAGTGGCAATCGCTGCTTGCAACGGTCGGTGCGAGCGGGTTGCTGACGTCGCTGCTGGTTATTTCCCTCCACCTTATCAGTCACAGAAAATGAGTGTTTCGACCAATCGCTTTGAAGTACGCAAATTCGTCATCGGCGGCGTGGCCATTGCCATCGTCGTGGTGTACATGGTGCGCCTCTTCACGCTGCAGCTGTGGAGCGACGACTACAAGAAGAATGCCGACTCCAACGCTTTCCGCAAAGACATCCAGTATCCCTCGCGCGGACTCATCCTGGACCGCAAGGGCCGCATCCTGGTGTACAACGAGCCCTCGTACAACATCATGGTGGTGATGCACGAGCAGCGCGGGGTGGACACGCTGGATTTCTGCGAAACCATCGGCATCACACGCGAAGACTACGAGAAACGCATGACTGACATCAAAGACCCTGCCAAGAACCCTGGCTATTCGCGCTACACGCCACAGCTGTTCATGGCGCAGATTCCCGCGCAGGAGTTTTCGCTCTTCCGGGAAAAACTCTTCCGCTTCCGCGGCTTCAGCATCGAGAAGCGTTCGACGAGACAATACACGGGGGCCATCGGGGCACACATTCTGGGCGATGTGGCGGAAATAAGCCAGAAGGAACTGGAGGAAGACTCTGACCATTACTACAAAAGCGGAGACTACATTGGCAAACTGGGTGTGGAGCGCTCCTACGAAAAGCAGCTGCGCGGGGTGAAGGGCATGCGCATCATGCTCCGCGACGTACACGGACGCACCCAGGGACACTACCAGGACGGACGCTACGACACGCAGGCTGTGCCCGGAAAGAACCTGACATTGGGACTGGACAAGGACCTGCAGGAACTGGCCGAACGGCTGCTCACAGGAAAGTTGGGAGCCATCGTGGCGCTGGAACCGCAAACGGGAGAGGTGCTCTGCATGGCCTCGGCACCTACCTACGACCCACGCATCATGGTGGGACGAGACAGGGGAAAGAACCACCAGCGGCTGAGTGCGGACAAGATGCGCCCGCTGCTCAACCGCGCCATCATGGGTACCTATCCGCCGGGGTCTACGTTCAAAATCACGCAGGCGCTGGTGGGCCTGCAGGAGGGCATCATCGACCCGCAGATTTCCTTTCCCTGCAGCCACGGGTTTAACTACAAGGGGCTCCACGTGGGCTGCCACGGCCATGCTTCGCCCATCAACCTGGTGCCCGCCATCGGCACTTCGTGCAACTCCTATTTCTGCTGGAATCTCTACCGTATGCTGAGCAACAAGCGGAAATATGGTTCGGTGCAGGCGGCCATGACGAAATGGAAAGACTACATGGTGGCCATGGGCTACGGCTACAAGTTGGGCATCGACTTGCCCGGCGAGCGGCGCGGCATGATTCCGAACGCACCCTACTACGACAAGGCATACAAAGGGTCATGGAACGGCCTCACGGTGATTTCCATCGCCATTGGACAGGGCGAAGTGACGGCGACGCCGCTGCAAATCGCGAACCTCGCGGCCACAGTGGCGAACAGGGGGTACTACATGGTGCCCCACGTGGTCCACAGCATTCAGGATGGCGAACTCGACCCGCTCTACCGCACAAAAAAATATACAGGCGTAGACCGGCGCTGGTACGACTACGCCGTGGCGGGCATGCGCAAGGCTGTGATCGACGGCACCTGCCGCGGAGCGAACCTGCCAGGCATTGAGGTGTGCGGCAAAACGGGTACTGCGCAGAACCGCGGCCACGACCACTCGGTGTTCATGGGCTTTGCGCCGATGAACGAGCCGCGCATCGCGGTGGCCGTGTATGTCGAAAACGGCGGCTTCGGCAATGTCTATGGTGTACCCATCGGAGCCCTTATCATCGAGCAGTACCTCAACGGGAAGCTCTCGGAGGCTTCGCAAAAGAAAGCCGAGCATTTCCAGAACATGCACATCAAATACGGCGATTACGAACGGTAGGCACCCCCCCTTTGTTCTTCGGTGAAAAGTCAAACAGCAACCAGACGCCCTACCTTATTCTATTAAGACAACAAAATCCCGCGCCCTGCGCGCTTCGACCATGCTCCAACAAGAAACGAAATATCCGCTCCTTCACGTCGATTGGGTCGTCGTGCTGCTCTACCTCGTGTTGCTGACCTGCGGCTGGCTAAGCATCTGCGGGGCCACGCACGAACTGGGCGACACCAACTTCTTCGACTGGGAAGTGCGCACGGGCAAGCAACTCGTGTGGATAGGCTGTGCCCTCTCGCTGGCCTTCGTCATACTGATGACGAACGACAAACACTACGACACCCTGGCTGGACTCTTCTATTGGGGCATGGTCGTCGTGCTCGTAATCACCCCCTTCGTGGCCAAGGACATCAAAGGGTCGCGCTCATGGGTAAACTTGGGATTCTGCAACATCCAGCCCGCCGAGTTTGCCAAATGCGCCACTGCATTGGCGGTGGCAAAGCTCATCAACCAGTACGGCTTCACGCTCAGCGACATGCGCAACTTCGCCAAAGCCGCCGGGCTCATCCTGCTTCCCATGGGCCTCATCGTGATGCAAAAGGAAACGGGGTCGGCACTGGTCTACCTTGCCTTCTTCCTCATGTTCTATCGCGAAGGCATGCCCGGCTGCATCCTCTTCACCGCCGTGGCGGCGGTAGCCTACTTCGTCGTGGGCATCCGCTTCAGCGAAACCGAACTGCCCGGCACCCTCAGTTCCGTGGGCGAATTTGCCGTGCTCATCATGATTTGGCTCTTCTCGTTGGGCATGGTGTGCGTCTACGCGCCGCGCACGGGATTTGTGCGGATATTCCTGCCATTGGGTCTGGGGGCAGTCGGGGGCGCACTGGCCTTTTCTCGCTGGATTGTTCCCTTCGACGTCAGCTGGGTCCTGTTGCTGCTCTGCATCGGCATGTCACTCTACATGGTGTGGCAGTCGCTCGGGCAGCGCGCGGTGCGCTGGTTGCTCATCGCCGTGTTCACCCTCGGCAGCACAGCTTTCCTCTACACCGCAGACTTCGCCCTCAACCGCGTACTCGAACCGCACCAGCGGCTCCGCATCCAAGTGCTCCTCGGCATGAACGAGGACGACCGGGGCGCGGGATACAACGTGAACCAAAGCAAAATCGCCATCGGTTCGGGCGGTCTGGAGGGCAAAGGCTTCATGAACGGCACCCAGACCAAGCTCAAGTACGTACCCGAACAAGACACGGACTTCATCTTCTGCACCGTCGGTGAAGAGCAAGGCTTCATGGGTTCGGCTGGTGTGCTCAGCCTCTTCCTCCTGCTCATCCTGCGGCTCATCTACCTGAGCGAGCGGCAGAGCTCCACATTCGGGCGCGTCTACGGCTACTCCGTGATGAGCATCCTTCTCTTCCACGTCTTCATCAACATAGGCATGGTGATGGGGCTCACTCCCGTCATCGGCATCCCCCTCCCCTTCTTCAGCTACGGAGGCTCGTCGCTCTGGGGCTTCACGCTGATGCTCTTCATCTTCCTGCGCATCGATGCGGGCCGCAAGCGACGGCTCTGACCGCAGCCCCAAAGCGCAGCCCCCCCCTGTCCATCTTCTGAAAACCATTCCACGTTGAAATATGAACTACAACCATACGCCCAAATCAAACCACGGCCGCCGCGCCATCCTCCTGCTCATTCTCACGGCAGGCATCGTGCTGGCCATCGTTTACCTGAAACAGACCACTTCGCGCGAAAAGCAGCTCCACCTCGCCGTCCCCGCCGATTCTTTGGCCCGCCCCGTGGCCGTTCCCGACACCACGGTAGCGCCCGGTCTGCTTCCCGCCCAGACCGACACGGTGTCGCCCTCCGTGCTCGCCGACACCGTGCTGGGCAAGGACAAGCGCGACCCCTACGAAGCAGGCTATGAGGACGGCTACGGCGCAGGCAGCGACGACGGTGCGGCCCGTGACCCCAAGGCTTCGTACGACGAGACTAACAATTTCCATTCCACCCGCGAAAAACAGAAATACGCCCAGGGCTATGCCGAAGGCTACGCAAAAGGCTACGACGACGGCGAACAGAAACGGCAGTTCAACATCCGCGAACTGCCCGGCCAGCCCTGACCATGAGATGACAGAATGAAAGCGCAAAACCGCTCCCAATGTGCAATAACACACGTATTTTTCAGCTTTAGTTTGCAAATCGAAGAAAAAAGAGAAAGAATAGTACACCTTATTCCACAAAGTTTCTATCTTTGCGCACTTGCAAACCCAAAGGCCAATGAACAAGAACGACAGACTTTATATTTTCGACACTACGCTCCGCGACGGCGAACAGGTGCCTGGTTGCCAGCTCAACACAGTTGAAAAAATCCAAGTGGCCAAGCAACTGGAAGCCCTCGGCGTGGACGTCATTGAGGCAGGATTTCCCGTCTCCAGTCCCGGCGACTTCAATTCCGTGATAGAAATCTCCAAGGCCGTCACCTGGCCCACCATCTGCGCCCTCACCCGCGCGGTGGAGAAAGACATCGACTGTGCGGCCGAAGCCCTCCGCTTCGCCAAGCGCAAGCGCATCCACACAGGCATCGGCACCAGCGACAGCCACATCCGCTACAAGTTCAACTCCACACGCGAGGAAATCATCGAGCGCGCCGTGGCCGCCGTGAAATACGCCAAGCGCTACGTCGAGGACGTCGAGTTCTACGCCGAAGATGCCGGCCGCACCGACAACGAATACCTGGCCCGCGTGGTCGAAGCTGTCATCAAGGCTGGTGCCACCGTGGTGAACATTCCCGACACCACGGGCTACTGCCTGCCCCATGAATACGGCGCAAAAATCAAGTACCTCTGCGACCACGTGGCGGGCATCGAGCACGCCATCATCTCCACCCACTGCCACAACGACCTCGGCATGGCCACTGCCTGCACCCTGGCAGGCGTGCTCAACGGCGCCCGCCAGGTGGAAGTGACGGTGAACGGCATCGGCGAACGCGCAGGCAACACTTCGGAGGAGGAAATCGCCATGATCCTCAAGTGCCACCACCTCGGCATCGACACGAACATCAACACACGCAAGATTGCCGCCACCTCGCGCATGGTGAGCTCGCTCATGAACATGCCCGTGCAGGCCAACAAGGCCATCGTCGGCCGCAACGCCTTTGCCCACTCCAGCGGCATCCACCAGGACGGCGTGCTGAAGAACGTCGAGACCTACGAAATCATCAACCCCAAGGAAGTCGGCATCGACGAAAACTCCATCATCCTCACAGCGCGCTCCGGCCATGCAGCCCTGAAGCACCGCCTCGAAGTGTTGGGCGTGGAAGTGGCCGAAGAGAAGCTGAACGACATCTACCAGCGCTTCCTTGCCCTGGCCGACAAGAAGAAAGAAGTGACGGACGATGACATTCTTGTTTTGGCGGGTGCCGAACGTGCTGCTTCGCACGCCATCAAGCTCGACTACCTCCAGGTGACCAGTGGCCACGGCGTGCGCCCCGTCGCCGCCATCGTCCTCGAGATCGCGGGCGAGAAGTTCCAGGCAGCGGCCGAAGGCAACGGCCCCGTCGATGCAGCCATCAATGCCCTCAAGCAAATCATCCACCGGCAGATGACGCTCAAGGAGTTCACCATCCAAGCCATCAACCGCGGCTCCAACGACGTGGGCAAGGTCCACATGCAAGTCGAGTACGACGGCTCGGTCTACTACGGCTTCGGCGCAAACACCGACATCGTCACCGCCAGCGTAGAAGCCTATATCGACGCTATCAACAGTTTCAAGAAATAAACATAGTTTATGAGGACATAAACAGGTTATGAGGTGTAGCGCTTCGCGCAGGTTATGAGGTTATTAAGCTACGGGCTAAAGGCTACCACTCAAGCAGTGGCTTTATAACCTTACAACCGAAGTTGCAAAGCCACTTTATAACCTTATAACCCCATTTCTCACAACTCTCCAACAAACAACGACAATCCCCATGAATACGCTTTTTGACAAAATCTGGGACCGCCACGTCGTGCAGCACGTGGAAGACGGCCCCGACCAGCTCTATATCGACCGTCTCTACGCCCACGAAGTGACCAGCCCCCAAGCCTTTGCCGGCATGCGAGCCCGCGGCCTGAAGTGCTTCCGTCCCGACCATATCTACTGTATGCCGGACCACAACACCCCCACACACGACCAGGACAAGCCCATCGAAGACCCCGTGTCGAAGAAGCAGGTGGACACCCTCGAGCAGAACTGCCGTGACTTCGGCCTCACGCACTTCGGCATGCTCCACCCCAACAATGGCATCATCCACGTCGTGGGCCCCGAGCTCGGCCTCTCCCTCCCGGGCATGACCATCGTGTGCGGCGACTCCCACACCTCCACCCACGGAGCCATGGGCGCCGTAGCCTTCGGCATCGGCACGTCGGAAGTGGAGATGGTGATGGCCTCGCAGTGCATCCTGCAGGCAAAGCCGAAATCCATGCGCATCAACGTGGAAGGCCAGCTGGGCAAGGGGGTCACGGCCAAGGACGTAGCTCTCTACCTCATGAGCCAGCTCTCCACCAGCGGCGCCACGGGCTATTTCGTGGAATACGCAGGCAGCACCGTGCGCAGCCTCAGCATGGAAGGCCGCCTCACACTCTGCAACCTCTCGATTGAGATGGGCGCACGCGGCGGATTTATTGCCCCCGACGAAGTCACCTTTGCCTACCTCAAAGGTCGCCCCAACGCACCGCAAGGCGAAGCTTGGGACAAAGCCGTAGCCGAATGGAGCGAACTGAAAAGCGGCGAAGATGCCGTGTTTGACAAGGAACTCACCTTCCGCGCCGAGGACATCGAACCGATGATCACCTACGGCACCAACCCTGGCATGGGCATCGGCATCACCCAGCAAATCCCCGCCCCGCAAAACGCTTCGGACGAAAAGGCCCTGAAGTATATGCAGTTTGCGGGCGGCGAACCCATGTTGGGCAAGCCCGTCGACTACGTGTTCCTCGGTGCCTGCACCAACGGCCGCATCGAGGACTTCCGCGCCTTTGCCTCTATTGTCAAGGGACGCCAAAAGGCCGCCAACGTCACGGCTTGGCTCGTACCCGGCTCGTGGCGCGTGCTTGACCAAATCAAGGCCGAAGGACTGGACAAGGTCCTGACCGAAGCGGGCTTTGCCATTCGCCAGCCGGGCTGCTCAGCCTGCTTGGCCATGAACGACGACAAGATTCCTGCGGGCAAACTGGCCGTTTCCACGTCCAACCGCAACTTCGAAGGCCGCCAAGGCCCCGGCTCGCGCACCTGCCTCGCCTCGCCCCTTGTAGCTGCCGCTGCCGCCGTCACGGGCTTCATCACCGACCCGCGCACACTTTTTTAATGAATAATATATAATGAATAATGTATAATGAAGCCTACGGCTACGAACCTAACTGTGCTTCGTCCTATATGTCGGTCGTAGACCTCATTAAACTTTAAACTTTATACTTTATACTTTATACATTATCTCATTATTCATTACACATCATACATTACTCATGAAACAACCCTTCCACATCATAGAGAGCACCTGCGTGCCTCTCCCCCTCGAGAACGTCGATACCGACCAAATTATTCCCGCCCGCTTCCTCAAGGCCACCGACAAGGAAGGCTTCGGCGAAAACCTCTTCCGCGACTGGCGCTACAACGCCGACGGCTCGCCCAAGGACTTCGTCCTCAACGACCCCACCTATTCCGGCTGCGTGCTCGTCGCCGGTCGCAACTTCGGCAGCGGTTCGAGCCGCGAACATGCCGCCTGGGCCATTGCCGGCTACGGCTTCCGCGTGGTCATCAGCTCCTTCTTTGCCGACATCCACAAGCAGAATGAGCTGAACAACTTCGTCCTGCCTGTCGTCGTGAGCGAAGGCTTTCTCGCCCGCCTCTTTGCGTCCATTGACGCCGACCCGAAAATGCAAGTGCGCATCGATTTGCCCAACCAGACAGTGACCAATTTGGCCACGAACGAAAGCGAGCATTTCGACATCAACGGCTACAAGAAATACTGCCTCGAAAACGCCCTCGACGACATCGACTTTCTCGTACAGAGCAAGGACAAGATTGCTCAATGGGAGGCATCACAAAAAGCATAACCCTCAACCTCGCACTACCTCTATGGAAATCATGGACACCACCCTCCGCGATGGGGAACAAACCAGCGGCGTATCGTTCGTTCCGCACGAAAAGCTGCAAATCGCGAAGAAGTTGCTGCGCGAGGTAAAGGTCGATCGTATCGAAGTGGCCTCCGCCCGCGTCAGTTCGGGCGAGAAGCAGGCCGTCACCGACATCTGCCAGTGGGCGGCCCGCCACGGGATGCTCGAAGCGGTGGAGGTATTGGGCTTTGTGGACAACCACGTTTCGCTCCACTGGATCAACGACTGCGGTGGCCGCGTCATCAACCTGCTCTGCAAGGGTTCCCGCCGCCACTGCGAACTCCAACTCCACAAAACGCCCGAGCAACACATTGCCGACATCTGCCGCGAAATTGACTACGCCCAAAGTTTGGGCATCACGGTCAATGTCTATCTCGAAGACTGGTCCAACGGCATGAAGAATTCGCCCGAGTATGTCTATCAGCTCGTCGATGCACTCAGCCAGACACCCGTTCGCCGCTTCATGCTGCCCGACACCCTCGGCGTGCTCGACCCCCTCTCGGCAGTGAGCCACTTCCGCAAAATGCGCAAGCGCTACCCCTCGCTCCACTTCGACTTCCACGCCCACAACGACTACGACCTCGCCATCGCCAACGTATCTGCCGCCGTGCTCTGCGGTTGCCAAGGCATCCACACCGCTGTGAACGGCCTGGGCGAACGTGCAGGCAACGCGCCCTTGGCCAGCGTGCAGGCCATCCTCCACGACCATTTCGACATCACCACCCACATCGACGAGAGCAAACTCTTCGACATCTCGCGCCTCGTTGAGAGCTACAGTGGTATCGCCGTGCCGGCCAACAAACCGATTGTCGGCGAAAGCGTCTTCACCCAGGTGGCGGGCGTCCACGCCGATGGCGACAACAAGTCGAACCTCTACTGCAACGCCCTGCTGCCCGAACGCTTCGGCCGTCAGCGCGAGTATGCGCTCGGCAAGAACAGCGGCAAGGCCAACATTCTGAAAAACCTCGAGACCTACGGTCTGGAGCTCACGCCCGAACAGACGCGCCGCGTCACTGAGCGCATCATCGAACTGGGCGACAAGAAGGAAATGGTCACACAAGACGACCTCCCTTACATCGTCAACGACGTCCTCAAGCACGATGCGCCCGAAGACAAGGTGAAACTCATCAGCTACCTCGTCACCACCGCCTACGGCCTCAAGCCCACGGCCCAGCTGAAGATGGAAATCGAAGGCGTTTGCTACGAAGCCCACGCCACGGGCGACGGTCAGTACGATGCCTTCATGCGTGGTGTGCGCGACATCTACAAGCACCGCCTGGGCCGCCCCTTCCCCATGCTCACGGGCTACTACGTGACCATCCCGCCCGGCGGCCGCACCGATGCCTTCGTGCAGACCGTCATCACCTGGGAACACCAGGGGAAAACCATCCGCACCCGCGGCCTCGATGCCGACCAGACCGACGCTGCCATCAAGGCAACCCTGAAAATGCTCAACATGATTCAATAATCCCACATAACGTTGCGTAATACAAACCATGAAACTGAACATAGCTGTACTTGCCGGCGACGGCATTGGTCCTGAAATTTCCGAACAAGGCGTGGCCGTGACCAAGGCCGTGTGTGAGAAGTTCGGCCACGAAGTGAGCTTCACCTCCGCCCTCTGCGGTGCTGCCGCCATCGATGCCGTGGGCGACCCCTTTCCCGAAGAAACATTCCAGATTTGCATGGACGCCGACGCCGTCCTCTTCTCGGCCGTAGGCGACCCGAAGTTCGACAACGACCCCACGGCCAAGGTGCGCCCCGAACAGGGCTTGCTCGCCATGCGCAAGAAACTCGGCCTCTTTGCCAACATCCGTCCCGTCGAAACCTTCGACTGCCTCATCCACAAGTCGCCCCTGCGCGAAGACCTCGTGAAGGGAGCCGACTTCGTGTGCATCCGTGAGCTCACGGGCGGCATGTATTTCGGCCAAAAGCAGGAAGGCACGGACTACGCCTTCGACACCAACGCCTACTCGCGCGAAGAGGTCGAACGCATTCTCCACGTGGCCTACCAATATGCCCGCCGTCGCCGCAAGCACCTCACCGTCGTGGACAAGGCCAACGTGCTCGCCTCCTCCCGCCTCTGGCGCAAAGTGGCACAGGAGGTGGAGAAGCAATACCCCACCGTGACCACCGACTACATGTATGTCGACAACGCCGCCATGCGCATGATCCAGGAGCCCCGCTTCTTCGACGTGATGGTCACGGAAAACACCTTCGGCGACATCCTCACCGACGAAGGCTCTTGCATCACGGGCTCCATGGGCCTGCTCCCCTCGGCCTCCATAGGCGAAAGCACACCCGTCTTTGAACCCATCCATGGCTCGTGGCCGCAGGCGAAGGGGCTCAACATCGCCAACCCCTTGGCACAGATTCTCTCCGTGGCCATGCTCTTCGAGTACTTCAACCTCAAAGACGAAGGCAAACTCATCCGCCTTGCCGTGCAGGCCAGCCTCGATGCAAACGTGCGCACTCCCGAAATCCAGGTGGAAGGCGGCGAAAAATACGGCACGAAGGAAGTGGGCGCGTGGATTGTCGATTGGATTAACCGGGCTGATTATTAACACATGCCCGCTGCATAACCGTCTCTACTTCATTCACACATCATTCGGGGAGCCCCCTTGCTGTGCGCTACTGCCCACGAAGCGAGGACGGGCTTCCTTTGCCTTTTACCCCATGTCAATCTTTCCCAAATGGTTGTTGGCGTTGGCTGCGCCCAATCTGATACCTCTGCTCTGTGCGCCGCTCTACCTCTTCGGCGACCCCTGCCCTGTGGACACCACGTCCGATGTAATCAGTTTCCTCCACTACTTGCTGGTCCAACTGTTGTGGCTCATACCCTTAGGCTGCTTTTTCCTCAGTCTCGAACTCTACCGCCGCGAGTGGGAACGCTGTGGCGCAGCGGTTGCCATCGCGGGCATATTCCTCAGTGCGGGCGGATTTTACTTGCTGTTTTCTTAATCAATACAGGGAGTAGGTATAAAAGATGTAAACCCACACATCTTCTCCCCTCGACCGTGCTTGCTCCTTCGCCTTTCGGCCTACCTTCGCCGCATCTCTGGATGTTTCACTCTCAAACCGTAAAAGCTATGCATATCAAATCGATTATCCCAGCTACGCTGATAGCCGTGAGCATCGTCGTGGCCGGATTTGCCCTCCGCTCGGGCATCGTCACCTTCAAGGACCGCGACCGTCAGGTCAGCGTGAAAGGTTTGGCCGAAAAGGAAGTGAAAGCCGACAAAGTCACCTGGTCGCTCGTCTACAAAGAGCTCGGCAACGACCCCACGGAGATGTACAAGATACTCCAGCAGAAGAACCAGACCGTGGTACGCTTTCTGAAAGAGGGGGGCCTCAAGAATGACGAAATCAGCGTGAACCCGCCCGCCGTCACCGACCGCGAGGCGAACGACTACAACAGCACGCCAACGCCCTTCCGCTACAAGGCCACGAGCACCATCACCATCACCAGCCGCGACGTGGAAAAAGTGCGCGCCTTGATGAACCGCCAGTCGGAACTGATGCGCTCGGGCATTCCCCTCATCACGGACGAATTTGGGGCGCAGAATGTGACCTACGACTTCACGGGACTGAACGAAATCAAGCCCGGCATGGTCGAGGAGGCCACGAAAAACGCTTGGGCCACGGCCAACCAATTTGCCAACGACTCGGGCAGCAAAATCGGCCACATCCGCAGCGCGAGCCAAGGCCAATTCTCCATCGAAAACCGCGACCCGAACACGCCCTACATCAAGAACGTGCGCGTAGTGGTCACTGTGCAATATCAATTGGAGGACTAAATCCGCTTTTCCTATACGTATTTTTCCAAAATACATGCTTCACCCTTCACACGGGCTATGTTTTGAACTGAGTTTCAGGCATAATCAGTGTGAAGGGTTTTCTTTATCCCTTTCACGGCTTACCCAATGTGTCTTTTCCTGATTTTGGTTGACCGTTTTTAATGTTACTTTCTATGATGTGTTTACTTTTTCCTGAGAAAGTTGCCCACCTTCCAAAAAGGTTGACTCCCGAGTTCGAATCGGTCGCTTCAGATTGAAATGGCAACCGTTCCATTACGCTGTTAGCATGCTGGGGGACAAACAGGAGCGTCTTTTGGGGGTGCCACAAGCCTGATGCGAGGCTACGGGACTGGCTACGCACCCCCAGAGCCTGGCTTTGACGCGCGAAAGGCCGGGATCGAAATTTCAGTCCCGGCCTTTCATTTTTCTACGTGCCGACTTGCAACGCTGGTTCCGCCGAAGCAGGAAAACCTGTGAAGGCTTTTAAGTTTTACCTTCACACTGTTTTTTCATGATTCTCAACGTAAAACACCCGTCCTGTGAAGCTGTGAAGGCTTTTTTCGGGGGTTAAATTACGTATATAACAAGGTGCTGAAGCTGTGCCAAAGGCTTATTTCTCCTCCCTGTTCACCTCGCGCCGCAGGGCTTCGACCAAGGTGGCGGCGGTGTGGCCCTCGGGATAGGTTTCGGGCTCAAAGAGGCGGACGATTTCCTCGAGACGCTGGAGCGCGGCGGTGTCGCCCGCAGCACGATAGGCTTCACGCAACAGACGAACTTTCTCGGCCAAGGCTACACCCTCAATGAAACGCTCGTAGCGCACCGACGACTGGGGGCCGGGATAGATGAGGTAGGTGTCGCCGGGCGCGAACAGACGGTAGCGCGAGTCGGTCAGCGACTTGTCGTCCCAGTTCATCCACGACCAGTGGAGATAGCCGTCGAAGTGGTTGGCGATGCAATAGACGGGGAGCAGGGCGGCCTCGGCGGGGAGGCTGTTGCTGAAAAGGTTGGGGTGGGTGTTGCTGCAGCAGGTGTAGGTCGTGGAGACGCAGCCCCGCGCACGGCGCGCGGCGAGTTCTTCGGGCTTGAAGTCCTGCCCGAAGGCGATGCAGTAGTCCTGGAGCTTGTCCACGAGTTCGGCGTGGTAGTTGCCCGCCAACGCCATGCGCATGCCGGGCACGGCTTCCTGTGCCACGCGGTAGGCATCGAGCATGTTGGGCAGGCCGCGCTCATCCATGGCGATGCAGGTCTTGTCGAACCAGCCTTTTTCCTTCAGGTGGGCCGCAAAGTTGCGCAGGAAGGCGGTCCAGAGTGCGCGGTATTCTTCCGTGGAAGTGGAGGTCTTGAGGTCTACCTCGCGCCCCTGGGCTTCATCGTAGTAGCGGAACGACATGTCCCAGGGCACCATGGAGTAGCAACTGATTTGCTTCGTGATGCCGCACTCCATGCAGAGGGCGACGTAACGGTCGAACACGCTGTAGTTATAGCTCCACGTGCCGTCGGCCTTGCGGGTGGTGCGCACCATGGGGTCGAACTTGTCGTAGCTCTGGTCGCCCCAGGGCTCATAGAAGAGGATGGTGGAAATCACTTTCTGGCCGGAACGGGCGAGGAGCTGGAGGTAGGGCCGCAGGGCGGCGAAGTGGGCTTCGCTCCAGCGGGGGACGCCATGGTGGCGGGCGACGGCGTAGGGCTGCTGCCAGAAGTCTACGTGGAAGGCTTGGTCGGCGGGCGCAGGCAGGGTGCGGTCGAGCACGCTGAGGCGGAGGTTGAGCTTGGCCACGGTGCGCTGCGAGAGGCTGTCGACGACACTGAGGAGCAGGCGGTAAGATCCCGCGGGAGCTTCGCGCGGCACTTCGACCGTACACCACACGCCGCGGGTTTCGCCTTCGGCGAGGGCGAGGGCAGGCACCGTGGCGATGCGGTCGGGCACGGTGTAGGGCGTGAGGTGGTTGGGATGGTAGCCGCAGTACTGGAAGTTGTCTGTCAGCACGCGTTCGAGGAAGTGGGCCTCAGCCTGCGGGAGGGCGGCCTGCCCTTTCTTCGCCCCGATGAGCTCGAGGCGGAGCTGGAGGCTGCCCGTGGCGGCGGGGGCATGGAGCAGGGCCTGCATGGAGGCACGTTCACCGCGCCAGGCAACGAGGAGGGTGTCGGCCGTGGGGTGCGCGGGTGCGGGTGCGGCGGCGGAGAGGTGGACATCGGTGGACACCCACGAGGCGGCGGGGGCGGCTGCCTTTTGGGGCTGGGCCGAAGCGCCGAGGGCGAGGGTGGCCAGGACGCAACAGAGGAATTGTTTCATATTGGGGAGCGTTGGGATAGGTACATATAGATATAGGTGTGGCTACACGCCCTGCGCGCCGAACGCCTTGTGAAATTCTACCACGGCCTCGATGCCCTTGCGGAGCATGTCGAGGGGGAAGTTTTCGTTGGGCGAATGGATGGCGTTGCTTTCGAGGCCGAAGCCCATGAGGATGGTCTTCACGCCGAGCTCGCGCTCGAAGTCGCTGATGATGGGGATGCTTCCGCCGCGACGCACGGCAAGGGGGCGCTTGCCGAAGGCCTTGGCAAATCCGGCCTCGGCAGCGCGGTAGGCGGGGAGGTCGATGGGGCAAACGTAGCCTTCGCCGCCGTGGAGCGGACGGACTTCGACGCGCACGCAACGGGGGGCGATGGACTGGATGAACTCGATGAAGAGGCGCGAAATGACTTCGTGCTGCTGGTGGGGCACCAGTCGGCAGGAGACTTTGGCAAAGGCTTTGGAGGGGAGCACGGTCTTGGCACCCTCGCCGGTGTGGCCGCCCCAGATGCCGCAGATGTCGAACGACGGGCGGCAGGCGTTGCGCTCAATGGTGGAATAGCCTGCCTCGCCGCGCAGTTCGTCGACGTCGATGGCGCGCTTGTAGCGCTGGAGGTCGAAGGGGATGGCAGCGATCATCTCGCGTTCTTCGGCGCTGAGGGGCTGCACGTCGTCGTAGAAGCCGGGGATGGCGATGCGTCCGTCTTTGTCGACCACCTGGGCGAGCATCTCGCAGAGCACATTGATGGGGTTGGCCACGGCTCCGCCGAAGTGGCCGGAGTGGAGGTCGCGGTTGGGGCCGGTGACCTCGATTTCCCAATAGGCGAGGCCGCGCAGCCCCGTGGTGAGGGAGGGAAGGTCGGCAGAGAGCATGGAGGTGTCGCTCACGAGGATGATGTCGCTCTGGAGGAGCTGGCGGTGCTGGCGCAGGAAGGCGCCGAGGGAGGGCGAACCGATTTCTTCTTCTCCTTCAAGGATGAACTTGACGTTGTGGCGGAGCAGGTCGTGGCGCACGAGGTATTCAAACGCCTTGACTTGCACGAAGCTCTGACCCTTGTCGTCGTCGGCGCCACGGGCAAAGATGTGGCCGTCGCGCACTTCGGGCGCAAAGGGGTCGGAATGCCAAAGCTCGATGGGGGCCACGGGCATCACGTCGTAGTGGCCATAAACGAGTACCGTGGGGGCAGCGGGGTCGACGATGCGTTCGGCATAGACGAGGGGATTGCCCTCGGAGGGCATCACTTCGGCGCGGTCCACGCCGGCCT
>CAMGGA010000027.1 GCA_946055515.1 uncultured Bacteroidales bacterium | reverse complement strand
AACCTGATGCCCGAGAAAGCCGTGACAGAACTGGATATTGCACGTACCTTGCAGGCAACACAGCGTAGCGTACAGATTATCCCCGTGAAACTCAAGGGGCAGACTTTTAAGACTACGCCGAAGGCGCATATTGACGCTTTCTATCTCGACATTGAGGACTTGATGGGACAGACTTTCGACCGTATGATTATCACTGGGGCCCCACTGGAACAAATGCCCTTTGAGGAGGTGCGCTATTGGGATGCGCTGTGCAGCGTGATGGACTGGGCGGACCGAAACGTGGAACGTACGCTCTATGTGTGCTGGGGGGCGCAGGCCGGTCTTTACCACTTCTACCAAATCGACAAGCACGGACTCAGCGCAAAGATGTTCGGCATCTTCCCCCAACGGGTGGTGTGCGCGGATTCGCCACTGATGCGGAACCTCGCCCCGGAGTTCCCCATGCCCAACTCGCGCCACACGGAGGTTTGCTTGGCCGACATGGAAAGTGCCTTGAATGGCGGTGGCCTCGAACTGCTGGCGGAAAGCGACGAAAGCGGTGTGGGTATCCTGGCCTCTTCTGACCTTCGCCGCACTTTCATTGTAGGACATTTAGAGTATGAGCCCTACACGCTGGACCGCGAATACCACCGCGACCTCAACAAGCATCTCCCCATCCAAGCCCCCGTGCATTACTACGATCCGGACGGCGAGGTGGTATTCTCCTGGAAGGAGGCTGCTGTCACGTTCTACGACAATTGGCTGGACTGGGAGAAATAGCAAAGCTGCTTAGCTCTTTACTTCATATAAATTAGAAAAAGCCGTTCAAAGCGATAGAAAATCTACTACTTTGAACGGCTTGATTTATGTGACCCCGTTGGGATTCAAACCCAAGACCTTCAGAACCGGAATCTGACGCTCTATTCAGCTAAGCTACGGGGCCTTTCTGAAACCGAGTGCAAATATAGGGCTTATTTCCTGAATGGCGACGCTTTCTCCTCTATTTTTCTTATACTCGGGATATTTCGTAAGATTTTCCAGAAGATTTTCCAGAAGAAAGGCCCGAAGGCTGAGACCTCCGGACCTTTGTATGATTTAGTGAGTGGCTGACTATACGATGCCTTGGGCGAGCATGGCGTGGGCCACCTTCATGAAGCCGGCCACGTTGGCACCGCGCACGAAGTTGATGGTTCCGTCGGGCTGGCGGCCATAGCGTACGCACTGGTCGTGAACGTCGGACATGATCTGGTGGAGACGGTCGTCCACTTCCTGGGCTGACCAGGAGATGTGCATGGCATTCTGGGTCATTTCCAAACCGGAAGTGGCGACACCACCCGAATTGACAGCCTTGCCCGGGGCGAAAGGCATCTTGTGTTCGAGGAAGTAATCGACAGCTTCGGCCGTGCAACCCATGTTGCTCACTTCGGCTACCAACTTCACGCCATTGGCGCAGAGCATCTCGGCATCCTTCTGGTTGAGTTCGTTCTGTGTAGCACAGGGAAGCGCGATATCAACGGGTACTTCCCAAGGCTTGTGGCCTGCCACGAACTTGGCTTCGGGATAGCGTTCGGCGTAGGGGGCTACGATATCGTTGCCGGACAAGCGCAACTCGAGCATGTAGTCAATCTTCTCGCCGCTCACTCCTTCGGGGTCGTAAATGTAACCGTCGGGACCGCTCAGCGTGACTACCTTGGCGCCCATTTCGGTGGCTTTCTTCACAGCACCCCAGGCTACGTTGCCAAATCCGGAAACGGCAACGGTCTTGCCCTTGATGTCCATGTCGTAGTCGGCGAGCATCTGCTTCACGAAATAGAGTGCGCCGTAGCCCGTGGCTTCGGGACGGAGGATGGAACCGCCGAACTCGAGGCCCTTGCCCGTGATGGTACCCGTGTGTTCGCGCTTGAGTTTCTTGTACATGCCGTACATGTAGCCTACCTCGCGGCCACCTACGCCAATGTCGCCAGCGGGCACGTCCTGGTCAGGACCGAGGTTGCGCCACAATTCGAGCATGAAGCTCTGGCAGAAACGCATGATTTCGGCATCGCTCTTGCCACGCGGGGCAAAGTCGGAACCGCCTTTTGCACCACCCATGGGGAGCGTGGTGAGGGCGTTCTTGAAGGTTTGCTCGAAGCCGAGGAACTTCAGGATGCTAAGGTTTACAGAGGGGTGGAAACGAATACCGCCTTTGTACGGGCCGATGGCGTTGTTGAACTGTACGCGGTAGCCGAGGTTTACATGCACTTCGCCACGGTCGTCTACCCAGGGCACACGGAAGGTGAGGATGCGGTCGGGTTCTACCAAACGCTCAATGATTTTGGCTTTTTCAAATTCGGGGTGTTCGTTGTAGACATCTTCGATAGAAACGAGCACTTCGCGTACGGCTTGGAGGAATTCGGCTTCACCGGGGTGCTTCGCTTCAAGCGCTTGCATAATCAACTCTGTTTTCATGACGAGTTTGTTTTTCTGTAGGTATTATTAGGGTTAGATTAGGTTAGCCCTTAACGAAAGTAGAGGCGAGGTGACTGCTCGTTTCGTCTTTCAATAAGAACTGCGCAAATGTAAACGCTTTTGCTTAACTTCCCCAAATTTTACACTGAATATTTCTTAAAAACCTGCTGAATAGCATAGAAATTACGACAAAGTGCTATTGGGTAGCGATTTTAGACACAAAACAGAGGCAAGCGACCTCTGTGTGTGAGATTTCGCTTGCCTCTATGAGAGTGGTGTGGGGATGTACCCACACGGTTAGTTTTCAAACTGCGGTTTGGGCTGGATGAGCGTGGGGACATTGGAGATGTCTTCTACCATGCCTTCGGGCATAGCCTTGATTTCGCCGCTCTCCACGAGGGCATCCATGTCGGCCTTGAACTCGTCGTACATGTCGGGGGTGATGATCATCCACTTGTTTCCGTAGTCACCGATGCGCATGGCAATCTGGCGGAAGAAGCCCCAGCGCTCGAAGTAAGGCATGAGGTTGTAGCCAGAGAGGCGGGAAATCTTGCGTACCCAGTTCATCATGAAGGGGGCAGAGTTCTGGTACCAGTGGTTGCCTTCGATGAGGTATTCATTGGTGATCCAGCAGCTTGTGGGATATTCGCTCTTGAACTGCGTGTACTTGCCGTTCTTGTTGCCGTTCATGGCCGAAGCGAGGAGTTCGTACTTGTCTACGCCGCCTTGTTTTTCAACCTGCGAACCGTTTTCGTTGTCGTTCTGACGGAGGCTCTCGTACCAGTCCTTGGCAATGTCGGGCTTACCGTTCTGCACGAAGTAGTCGTAAACGAAGAGGAAGGGGCAGAGGGTTTCGCCTACACCCACTTCGTGGATGCTGACAGCCTTGGTGGCATCTACACTCGGCTTGCGGATGGTGGAGTCCTTCATCGTGAGACAGAACTCGCGTGCTTTCTGGCTCTTGATTTCGTTGGCATACTGGTAGGCGAGCGAACGGGCAGAGCTCTTGAGCGAAGGCTCCTTCGTGTAGGAGTTGGCGTAAACGGTGTTATAGTTGTGGTCAATGAAAATCTTACGTGCGTTGTCGTACTGGCTTCCGGCTCTGACAGTACCGTCGTTCGTACCCGTCATGCGGTTGTTGGTGTAACCCATGCGCATGATGTTGAAGTAAGAGTTCATGTTGTTGCTGACTTCGCCGAGACCGGACCAGCAGAAGTAGGGAAGCATCTGGTGCTGATGACCCCATTCATGGGAGAGACCCCAGATGGCATCCTCGTCGTTGAAGACAAGCTGGCGGCAGCTGAGCACGCGCGGCTCCTGGTCTACGTGGAACGAGACGCCACGACCACCCTGGAACATGTAGTAAGTGAAGTTCACGTAAGCACAGGTGCGGTTGTCGGGGGTCTGGTCGTACTTGTGCAGACCGAGAATTTCATGCTCCCAAATGGCGAGCGAGTCGTAGACGTGGATGAACTGGCGATAGCCGAGCGAACTGCCGTCCGTGGCCACACAGTTGCCATACAGACCCTTAGAAGGCTGCGAGGGGTAGTCGTCTCGCACGCCGCGGGCTGTCCAAATAGAGTGAACGGCATCACCGACTACGTCGATACAGTAGTTGGGGGCATCGGCGCAAAGCTTGTGCATTTCCTCATTGGTCTTGTCGAGGCTGAGGTAGCCATTGACCTGACCGTCGAGGAAGTGAACAGTGATATCGGGCTTGAGCTGGGGATTCACGTCGGAGTAGTAGCAAACGTAGGCAAGGCCGTCGTAGGCGAAGGGATAGTCAATCACATTCAGGCCGTTGCGCAGCGTGTAGTCAAATTCCTGCGGGTTACCGCCGTCGAAGTTGCCACTGCACTTGCCTTCGTACCATGCAATCACGTGGAGAGGTACGCTTTCGCCTTCAGGAAGTCCGCTCACGGCAATGGCGTGGCGGCCCTTGGAGATATTGATACCCGTGACACCCTGGTTCTGGTCGTAGAGCTTGCCGGGGGCGTTCATCTGTTCGGAGAAAGCCTGGGGCGAGGTGCGGCACACATAGTTGGCCACGCGATAGTCCTTGGAATAGTTGCCTTCGAACATGCGGCGGGCAAAGGAAGCCACGTATTCGTCCTCGATGTTGTTGATGTCGTCTATCGTGATATCGTCGCGCAGACGAGTGAAGGCTTCGTCGGCGAAGACGTTGAAGAGGCTTGAAGTCTTGTCTACATAGAACTGCATTTCAGCGCAGGAGGCGTAATTGCCGGCGCCGCTGAGCACCTTGAACTGTACGGCAACGGGGTTCTTCAAACCGCCATCGAAGTCGATGCGATGGGTGCCGGCTACACCGCCGAGGTCGAGCGACTTCTTCAGCGTGTAGTCAGTTTCGCCCTGCAACTTGGCATAGACCTCTACGCGGCCGAAGTTACCGTTGTTACCGCCGGCCTGGCGCGTCACGTAGTTTACGTAGTCGATGAGCTCCACGTCCTCGAACGTATAAGTGAGGATGGCGGGATTCTGCTCATTGACAGCGGTGCTCCACTTGCTGTGGTAGATTGTAGACAAGTCACCGTCGATAGACTTCGAAAGGTCGGAGTTGTTGTCCTGGTGCGTATTGTCCGTTGCCGAGGCTACGGGGACCATGAGGTCTTGCGTCATGTCCTTGATACCTTCGTAGCGGTTCTGCGTGATGGTGAGCGTTTCGCTGATCTGTTTCTCCTCGTTGGCGAAAGTGACGGTAGCCGTACGCGAAGTGAGGTTCGGGTTCTCAGCGAGGTGTACATACACCGTACCATCGGCTGTCTTGCGGATGGTAATCCAGTCGGCATCAGTCGTTGCGGTGAAGTCCACATTGGCCGTAATGTCGTAGCAGAGCGAGCGCTCGCGGTAGCTTACGGTTTGGTTGTGGGGTGCGATAATCACGGGATAAGCACCCTCAGAAAGCGTCACCTGTGCCTGAGCAGGCTGCGCAGTGAAAGCCACAGAGGCGAGACAGGCTCCGACGCATAAATATTTCAGGATATTCATCTTGTTCGCGAATTTCTGTTTTATATTCTAATGATAGGAAAGAGAGGTTATGTCAGAGAGCCACCTTCTGTCCGTTTACAACATAAAGACCGCGAGGCAGCTTCATCGTTCGGCCTTCAGCCGTAACTACGCCTTGCCAAACGAGTTTGCCGTCTGTGCTATACACACGTACTTGTTGTCCATTGCCCTGGAGAGAAAGCTGTCCGTTCTTGGCGCTTACGCTGAACTTGCTGTCCGTGAGGCCAACGTTCTCGATGGCTGTGAGGTCTGCAGCGACAATGAAGTGCGTGGAGACAAACTTGAGGTCGGGATAGTGGGTAGAAGTGAGTTCGAAGTACACGTCGTCGTGCGGCTGGAGGAAAGTATAGTTGCCATAGAGGGAGGCAGCCGTCGGCGTGTAGTAGTCGCCTTCCTTATTGCTGGAAGAAGCCTTCGTCAGCACTTGGTAGTCAGCGTCTCCCTTGTCCTTGCCGTAGAAAGTGAAGGTGATGCTTCGGAGGTTGTCTGCATCGAAGGCGAGGTCGGTGAAGTCTACGAAATAGGATTCGTTGTTGCGCTCGCTGTAGGAGGGGCAGAGCTGTGCATAGTAAACCGAACCTTCGCGCTTCAGCTTGTTGTTGACGTTGATGGTTTCAGCCTGCGGGAGATAGCTAAAGTAGGTGGGCTGGTAGTTCGACGTGGGCAGCGAGCTGAAAGTCAGACTGTTGTTGCCGCAGGAATAGGCATAAAGCAACTTCTTGACGGGGAGATTGACCGAAGTGAGCGCATTGTTCTCTACGGCCAGGTAGTTGAGTTTTTCAGACTGCGTCAAGTCCAACTTGGACAATTTGTTGTTGCCTGCAATTACGGTGCGCAGTTCGGGCATACCCGTAGTGCTGTTGAAGGCGAAAGCAGAAATCGCGTTGTCGCTGCACACGAGGGTTGTGAGCGAAGCGATGTTCGAGAGGTTCAGCAACTTGATGCTGTTGCCGCTGCACTTGAGTTCGTCCAGCAGGGCGTTGCTGGCCGAAATGGAGATTGTCGTAATCTTGTTGTCGGCCACATTGAGGTGCTGCAACTGTTCGCAGGGCAAGGAGAAGGAAGTTCCCGAGAAGGTGTTCGCCTTGAGCTGGTTGCTGGCCACGTTCACGTTTTCCAACTCCGGGTTCTTGGCGGAGCTGATGTTGATTTTCGTCAGCTGGTTGTGCGCACAGTTGAGGTCGGTGAGTTTGGCACATGCAGAAAGGTCCAGCTCGGCAAGCTGGTTGTTCTGGCAATAGAGAGAGTGGAGATTGGGAGCTTCGCTGAGGTCAATGGAAGTGAGTCCGTTCCCGTCGCAGATGAAAGTCTTGATGCGTGAGTCGGAACTGACCGTAATGGTTGCTCCCTTCACTTGACCTTCTATCACGAGAAGTCCGTCAGTGGTTTCGCTGTAGGTTTGCTGATTGCCATCACCCCAGTCAACGGTAGCTCCCTTGCCGAGAGCATTCAGGGAAAGCGTGATGGTTTCACCTTCAGCCTTTGCTGTTGTGAGGCGAACTGTGTCGGCCCAAAGTTGTCCGGGCACGAGTGTAGCAGCTGCGCACAAGCAAGCAAGGAGTTGGTTCTTTTTCATAGAGAAAAATTAAAAGTTAGATTAGATATTAGGCGTAAAAGATGTAGCAAAGAAGAAGTTGGGACACCTCTGTCGAGCGAAAAGAAAACTTGTTACTCAGTAGGGGTGCCCCACTTACATGGCGTATTATTCCCAGCCTAATGCACTGGCACCGAGCACGGCTGCTTCACTGCCGTTGAGGGCAGAGATGAGCAACTTGGCCTTGCCCTTGTACATACTGAGGCAATTTTCTTCGTATGCCTCGCGGATGGGGTTCATGATGTAGTCACCGGCCTTCGTCAAGCCACCGAAGAACACGAATGCCTCGGGAGAGTTGAAGGTAGCGAAGTCGGCGCAAGCCGTTCCCAAGAGACGACCCGTGAAGTTGAAAATCTCCAACGCAATCTTGTCGCCCTTTTCGGCAGCCTGGAACACGTCGAAACTCGTGATCTTTTCGGGGTCGAGGCTGCGGAGCAGGCTGTCTTCCGAGCGGTTGGCGAGCATTTCGCGGGCTGTGCGGGCAACCCCGGTAGCAGAAGTGTAGGTTTCGAGGCAACCCTTTCTGCCGCAACCGCAGCTGCGTCCGTTGCCGCTGTGGTCGATGACCAAGTGGCCCAATTCGCCGGCAAAGCCGTCGCTGCCGTACACAATCTTACCGTCGCAAACGATGCCCGAACCGACACCCGTGCCCAGCGTAATCATAATGAAGTTCTTCATGCCGCGGGCCACGCCGTAAGTCATTTCGCCCATGGCAGCGGCATTGGCGTCGTTGGTGACGCGGCAGGGAATGCCGAGGGCTTCTTCAAACTTCTGTGCGCAGGGAACGATGCCGCGCCAAACGAGATTGGCCGCATTCTCGATATTTCCGGTATAGTAGTTTCCATTGGGGGCGCCGATGCCGATGGCACGCACATTCTCGATGCCGCCGATGCTGTCGAGCGCGGGTTGAAGGGCTTCGACAGATGCTTTCACATAGTCGTCAAAGTCGGGATAAGCGCGAGTGGATATGACAGTCTGGGATTTGATGGTGCCACGTTGGTCAACGATACCGAACACGGAGTTCGTACCGCCCATGTCCAAGCCGATTACATACGGCTTCTCGATTTCTGTTTCCATGGTAGGATAGATTTATTTGAGTTTCTTACTAAATTGTTTCTTCCTTTGCAGTGTACACTTTACATAAAGACACACCGCTTCGGCGACAAATGTAGAACAATTTTTGTATTACAACAAGATTAAGGGGTGATGCAAGAGTTTTTTTTGATTTTTTATCAGAAAAAGTACCTCGCGCCACTATTTAAAAGAATAAAGCAACAACAGTAATCGCCAGGTAAGTGGAAAGCAATCCCGCTATGAGCATCTTCACGGTGGCCACGCTATACCCGCCGGATGTAAAGCCCGACAATACTGCACGCCGCGCCGTATGGCTTCGCAATGACGGGAAAAAGTGGTACAGGGCATGGTAAACGATATGTCCCACCGCAATGCCCCACACCAGGCCCGTGAGCAGGTCGCCCACATAGTGCACCCCGAGATAAGCCCTTGTCCAGCAGTTGAGCAAGGACCACGATACCAGCCAGCAGGTGAGTTGCCGCTGCTTGACGAGCAGGGAGAGGAAGGTGGCGACGGCCATGGTGTTGGCCGCGTGGCTGGAGAAGAAGCCATAGCGCCCGCCGCGGTAAGCGTGGACCACATCGACCGTGTACATGATCCACGGGTCGTTGGTCGGACGGTAGCGAGCCACCAGGGGCTTGAAGACAGTTGAAGCCACCTGGTCGGCCAGCAGTACGCACAGCCCGATGGCCACGACGGTGGCGGCAATGCCCGCGAGGTCGTTGTTGCGGATGATTACATAGAGGAGCAACAACAGGACCGGCACCCACGTGAGGGTCTGGGTAGCCGTCCAGGCAATGCCGTCGGCGAAGAGGGAGTGGCTTCCGTTGAGCCACAGCGTAAGCGTTTGGTCGAGGCTCTGTAACATGGTTTGCTGCAGATGGTTGGGGAAAGAGAAGGGTCAGAACACTTTTTCTACGGTAGCGGCAAGGATATAGGCCCTGGTGGCATCGGGCAGTTCCACTTGGAGCCAGCCCGAAGGATAGGTCTCCACGATGCGCACCGCAGTTCCTTCGTGGAGCGTGCGCAGCGTCTTGGCCGTCGCCGAGGGAGAAGCTTGGGCCGGCGTTTCCTGCATCACCACGGCGCCAGCATCGGTCTGGAGGTGGGCCGTCTGGAGGGCGGCAAAGACTTCACCCAGCAGCGTGCCCAAACCGAACACGATGGCCAGAGTGAGCACCAGGCGTTTCTGCCACAGGCACTTCACCACCCACAAGGCCAGGATGCAGAGCAAGGCAAGCAGCAGGGCCACCAGCGAGAAGTAGCCCCACGAGGTGGACGAACGGCCGTAAACCAGCTGCTTGGCCCAGCTCACGAAGAAGAACTCGTCGGGGGCGTCGAAGCGGTCGGTCAGTTTCAGTTCCGTAAGTTCGAGGTTGAAAGCCGCATCCTCATGGGCGGGATGGAGGTAAAGTGCCCTGCGGAAATTGAGCACCGCCTTGCCGTATTGCTTCAGGCGGTAATGGGCACAACCCAGGTTGTAGTAGACATCCGCCTTCGCTTCGTCGTCTACAGCCTGGTCGGGCTGCATTTCCTGCAAACACTTCGTGTAGGCAGCGACAGCCCCCATATAGTTTTTGTTCTCCATCGCCTTGTCCCCTTCGGTGCGCGAAGGTTGCGCAAAGGCAGACGAAAGGGAACACAGGAGAAAAGCAAGAAGGAGCGTACGCATGGTAGAGGAAGTTTGGGGGGGCTTGTTTTTAAATTGCTTTTCCAGCGATTCCAGCAGGGCTTGCGCCTCGCGGAATGTATCGGCATCCTTGCCGGCCTCCACGGGCGCATACGCGGCGAGTTGGCAATCGTCCAGCAACTGGATGAGCTTCCGGGCCTGCTCCTCACCCACCCCATTGTCCGCCAACAGGGCCGGCAGGCTTTCGCGCTGGATGTCCACCTTCTGCAAGGCCAATTTGTCGCTGAGGTATTGCACCAGTGCGGCATGGAGTTGGGTATAGGCTTTCGCGTGGTCGGTCGTGAGCAGTTGCTGTGCCTCGCCGAGCGCACCCGTTGCTACCCGCAAGGCACGGCTGCGGCGGTTTTGCAGCGTGTCGCCGCGCAAACTCATCATCTTGCGGAGGAAATACAGTGCCGCGGCAAAGGCCACGAGAAGGAAAAGCTGGAGGAGGCGGTAGCCCCACGTGCCCCACTGCGGGAGCAAGTGTCGGGACACGCTGTTTCCCTCCGAGTGGATGGGACGTATGTCGCTGCGCAGCAGGGCGAGCTGGCGGTCCACATCGCTGTTCGAGCGTTCGCCCTTCTCCACATGGAGTTTCACGGGCGCCGTGTGCAAGGTCTCGTAGGCATTCGTCTCGGGGTTGAAGAAAACGAAGTCGATGGCCGGTATCTCGTAGTCGCCCACGTTGCGGGGCACAAAAGTGTAGTCGAACTGCAGTTTTCCTTTCAGTCCCTCGGTCGTCGTTTGCGTCTCGTCGGTCGTCTTGGGCTCGTAGGTTTCAAAGTCAGCGGGGAAAGCAACCACGGGCGGCGTGATGAGCGCCAAGTTGCCTTCACCCGTCACAGTGATGCGGTAAGTCGCCACATCCCCCGTGCGGGGCATTCCGCCTTGGAGCGCCCCACTCACCTGGAAACGGCCCACGGCCCCTGTGAAACCAGCCGGTTTGGGTGTAGGCAGTGCCTCCACGTCCAGTTGCAGTTCGGGCACCTTCCGGCTCACCTGCAGGCCCACCGTGCCGCCACCGTTGAAGAACAGGTCCATGATGTCCATGCTGCGGTCCTGCTGCACGATGGTGCAGTCGAAGGTGATGCTGGGGATAATCAGCTTGCCCGCCTGCTGGGGGAAGATGAGGTATTGCAGAATGACCCCCGTGCGGTAGGTCGCTCCGCCACGTTGCTCCACGGTCGTTTGTATCTGGTTGCCCGGGAGCGGAATTTCGTGGGAAATGAGTCCCTTGAAGTCGGGCTTCGTGGTCAGTTGCGTGTTGGCCAGTCCCACCCCGGCACGGGCGTGGATGCGGTAGGTGAGCAGGACAGCCTCTTGCTCTTTCACCCGTGTGCGGCTCGGGGTCACGTCGATGAAGAGGTCACGCTCGGTGACAGGACTGCCCGCTTTCTGTATTTCCTGCGGTTCTGCAGGAGCGGATGAATGGGCGGAAGAAGACTGTCCCGAAGCACTGCCGCCCCCACCGGCCTGGAGCTTGACCGTGAGCGGACGGGTGCGCAAGGTGCGGTTGCCCACCTGGATGCTCGCCGCGCCAATGGTCGTCTGTCCCGAGTGCTTGGCCGAGAGGATGTAGGTATAGGTTGTGGACGAACTGCGCGACTGTTGCGCGTGCATGCCATTGATTTGTATCTGCGTGTTGCTGCGCTGATAGACCTTCGGCCCGCTTCTCACTTGGAAGGCCTGGAGCGAGGGCGGCGTGAAATTGGACACATCGGTAGACTGCACCGTGAATGTCAGCCGGTAGTATTCGCCGACAGGTTCAATTTCGGCCGTAAACGCCTGGGCCAGCAGGTTTATGGCCGAGAAGAGGAAAATGAGGAAGAATGCAATTCGTCGGAACATCATAGTTATGAGGATATAGAGGAAAGACCACTGCGCCTACCAGTTCTTCTGCAGACTGCGTTGGCGGGGTTGTTGTTGCTTGAGCTTTTCGAGCGTGCGCCGTTCCGCCTGCCGCGAAAGGTTGAGGTATTGCTCCGTCTGCTTCTTGTCACGTTCGGGCTGGTCCTTCGGCTTGTTCTGCTGCGCGTCCTGCTGCTGCTGTTGTTGTTCTTGCTGCTGTGGCTTTTGTTGCTGCTGCTGTTGCTGCTGTGGTGATTGGCCCCCACCCTTCTTGAGTTGGCTTTGGCAGAGTGCCAGGTTGTACCGCGTGTCGTCGGCGTGCGGGTTGAGTCGCAGGGCGGCCTTGTAGTGGCGGATGGCCTGCTGGAGCAATTCCTGCTGCTTCTCGCGGTTCTGCAGGGCAGCGGTTTGGCAGATATAGCCGCGGTTGTGCCAGGCCATCGACTTCACCTGGGCATTCTGCTCTCCCTGCACCACCTGCTGGAAGAGGCTGTCTGCCGCCCGCACGTTTCCCTTGGCGAGATACACGTCGGCCAGGTTGAACGTGGCGCGGGCGCTGTTCGGATTGACCTTCAGAGCCTCCAGGTAGCACTGTTCGGCCCCGTCGTAGTTGTGCGCACGGAAGCGCGCGTTCCCTTGGTGAATGAGGCGGTACGTCGCCGTCTGCCCCATCGCAGAGGCGAGCGGTGCAAGGGCCAGGAGTAGCCACAGGGCAAGGCGGAGTGAACCACGTAGGCGCATATAGTGGAAATCAAGAGCAATCATTTCGAGAAGAATTTAAAGCGTTTGAACCAGCGGCGCGAAGTTTCGCCCAAGCAGACTTCGGCGATGAGCAGCAGCACCACAAGCAGGGCCACGGCCTGGAATTGCTCGTTGCGGGCAGTCACCGTGGTGGACGACTCTGCCTGCTTCAGCCGGCGGAGCTGCGCCTGGAGTTCCTCCTGCGCACTGCCCGTGCCGTCGAGATGCAGATAAATGCCTTTGCCCGCCCGCGCCACGCTCCGGCACATCTCTTCGTTCAGCACCGTGCGTACGGGGCGGCCGTCCTCGTCGGTCAGTGCGCCATAGTCGGTAGGTATCGTCGCTCCCTCGGGGGTGCCCACGCCCACCACGAACACCTGGTGGCCTTGCTTGGCCGCCTCCTCGGCCGCCTCCTCTGCCCCACCCTCGTGGTTCTCGCCGTCGGTGATCAGGATGATGGCTTTGCCCACCTCCTTGTTGTCGGTAAAGGATTTCTCCGCCAATTCGATGGCGGCGGCCAGATTAGTGCCCTGCAGGGTGACCATGCCCGGCTGGAGTGCATCGACGTAAAGGCGCGCGGCGGCGTAGTCGGCTGTGATGGGGAGCTGCGGATAGGCTTCCCCTGCAAACACGCCCAGTGCCACCTTGTCGTTTTTCATGCGGTCGATGAGGGTCGTCAGCAGGAGTTTGGCGCGGTCGAGGCGCGAAGGGGCCACGTCGCGTGCCAACATGGAGTTGGACACATCGACCATCACCACGGCTTCGATGCCGCGGGCCGATTCCGTCTGCTGTTTCACGCCGTATTGCGGACGGGCCAGGGTGACCACCAGCAGGGCCACGGCCAGACAGAGCATCCCGAACTTCACGTGGAGTCGCCAGGCCGAATGGTCCTTGCGGAGCGACTTGATCAAACGGGGTTCGCCCAGGCGGCGGAGCGCACGCCGGCTGCGCCGGATGTTCAGCACATAGAGCGCAACGAGCAGGGGCAACAGCCAGAGGAGCTGTAGGTATTGTGGGTCTTGAAATTCCAGCATATATTCCTTGTTATGGGGTTATAAGGTGATGCGGTTATAAGGTTAAGAGGTTATAAAGTTACTCAGCAAGGCGATGTCATGCGCTTTGAAGTGTTTCCACAAGACTTCGCTAACGGGGAGGCCAAGCGACCATAACCGAACAACCGTCTTTGTGCCATCCTATCCCAACCCTTTGCGCAGCCACGTGAGGCGCAGCACCATTTCGAGCAGAAGGAAGAGCAGTGCGGCGAAGGCGAAAGGCTGGAACGCCTCGTAGCGGCGGCTGAAGTTGTTCACCTTGAGTTTGGTTTTCTCCAAGCGGTCAATGTCGTCGTAGACTTCCTTCAGGGCCTTCCGGCTCGTGGCGCGGTAGAAGATGCCCCCCGTAGTGGCTGCAATCTCCTTGAGCGTGGCCGGGTCGGGCGTGGCGTCGGCCTGTGCGGTATAGACCTCGCCGTTGGGGAGGGTGGCCACGGGCACGTTCACCTTGCCGTCGCTGCCCAGCAGGATGGTGTAGACACGCACGCCACAGTCTTTCGCCATGTCGGCCGCCATGAGCGGGGAAATGTCGCCCGTGTTGTTCGCCCCGTCGGTCAGCAGCACGACCACCTTGCTTTTTCCCTCGGCCTTTTCCACGTGGGCCACCGCGCTGGCAAGTCCCATGCCGATGGCCGTACCCGACTGGATCAGTCCCTGCGCCTGCAGTTCGCAAGAGGCATTGCCTAAGGCGCGGACGAGCATGCCGTGGTCCGTCGTGAGCGGACACTGGGTGAAGGCTTCCCCGCCGAAGAGGGTGAGTCCGATGTTGTCGGAGGGGCGGTGCATCACGAAATCCGTGGCCACGTCCTTGGCTGCCGTGATGCGGTTGGGGGCGATGTCGGGGGTGAGCATACTCGTGGAGATGTCCATGGCGAGCACGATGTGTATGCCCTCGGTCTCGCCCTTTTGCCACGAGGAGGAGGTCTGCGGGCGTGCCATCACCAGCACCACGGCCACGAAGCAGAAGAGGCGCAGGAAGAAGGGCAGGTGCATCAAACGGTTGCGCCAGGTCTTCGGCGCATCCCGGAAGGTTTCGGTCGTCGCCAGGGTGAGCGCCGCCTCGTGTCGCTTGCGGAAAAGGAAGTACCACAAGACGTAGGGCACGATGAGCAGCAGGAGCAAGAGGAAATAGGGACTGGCAAAAGTCATGGAGAAAGTGTATCGTTGAAGGGCTGTTTACATCGTTTTTGTTAAGCCAAAAGACCCAAGGGGGCTTGCTCACTTGGGCTTGGCAAAAACGCACTTTTAAGAACGTTTTCGTTAAGCCAAATGAGCAAAGCCAAACTTGTTTGAGCTTTGCCATGGCGAGAACATTCGTGCAAGCGAGAGCGGAGGGAAAACTTGTTTTCGCTCAGCCGAGCGCAGCCGAAAGTGTCTGGGAAAAACGCACTTTTAAGAGCGTTTGGATAGGTTTGTGCTACGGTCCAAAGCGGGACGCAAGCGTTCCGGGCTACCCGAAGCAGGCATAGAGGTCGTAGCAGACGTAGGCGGTGAGGGCCACCGAGGCAGCCGTGAGCAAGAGGGCGGTCCAGCGCATGGCCGTGCGGACGGCGCGGCCCTTGGCGTCGGAGAGGCCCACGTACTCGATATGGGGCTTGGGCGGCTCTGCCGGCACGAACTTCGTGGCCTGCACGTAGTTGAGAGCTTCGGCAAAACTGCGGTCCTGGTCGGAGAGAGAGGGCGTGAACTTGGCAAATTTCACGAGGTCGGCCGTTTGAAGTATGCCGCGCAACTCCGTGAGGGCATCGGCGTGGTCGGCCGAGGTGAGTTCGTCGATGATTTCCGTCGTGGTCATTTCGCGGGCGGCAAAACCGAAGCGCTGCTCAATGTAGGAGCGGAGCGTGCCCGTCAGCTCCATATAATATGCCTTCGGGTCTGAAGGCGGCTGTGCCTTGATGGTTTCCATCGCATCGAGGGCCACCACGTGGGGCGGCGTGGGCGGATGGACCACCACGCGGCGGGTGATCATGCGCGGGTCACTCAGCCGCACGGCCAGCGCCCAGGCAATGAAACCCAACAGCATGGCAAGCAGGGCGCAGAGCGTTTGTCGCGGCGTCCATTCAAAGGGAAGGTCAACCGTAGCGTGCGGTCCGTTGAACTTATCGACGTGCACCGTATCGACCGCCACCGTACTCACTTTCAGGCCCACCCGCGAGGCGGACAGACAGGGCTTGCCGTCCACCTCCACGCGGAAGGGAGGCAGTGTATAGAGGGCTGAATCGAACGAAGTGATGGTGTATTTCCGCCTGAGCGTCAATCGCTTGCCATCGTTCAGTTTGAGTGTATCTACAGGCCCGTTGTGTACCACCTCCACGCCGGGTGTGAGCATTTCCCCTTCAGCGAAATGGGGGAAGTTCACCTGCGAACGGGCCGGAGCGGTACATTTCACTTCCAGCTGCACCTGTTCGCCGATGAGGATGGCCGCGGTGTCGAGGCGTGTCTCCACCAGCGTCTGGGCTCCCAGCGTGAAGGGAGCGAACAGCGAGAGGAAGAAGATGAGTAGCTGTTTCATACTTGTTCGGAGAATGGGGAAGTGCACCTTGCGGGTCGGCGCAGGGGGCTACCTCCCACGCTGCGAGAAGAGGTGGATGAGGGGTTTCACGAAATCGCTATCGGTCGCGATGGCTTCAAAGCCGCCGCCGCTCCGGCGGAAGAGCGCGGTGAGCTGTTGCTGGCTTTGCTCCCACTGTCGGTGCTGGTAGTCGCGCAGGGCACGGCTGGAGGTGTCGATATACTGCTCATGGCCCGTTTCGGCATCGACCACGCGGATAAAACCCACATCGGGCAGTTGTGCCACACGGGGATCGTAGAGGCGAAGGCCAATCAGGTCGTGCTTTCGGCAGGCCACCTCAAGTTCGCGGTTGAAAGGGCGGGTGTCGAGGAAGTCGCTCATCACGAACGAGATGGTGCGCTTCGTCATCACGCGCGTCAGGTACTCCATGGCCGCAGCCAGGTTGGTGCGGCGGCCCTGCGGGGTGAAGTTGAGCAGTTCGCGCACGATGTAGAGCACATGGCGGCGACCCTTTCCCGGCGGAATGAACTTTTCCACTCCTTCGGAAAAGAAGAGCGCCCCGACCTTGTCGTTGTTCTGCAGTGCGGAGAAGGCCAGGGTGGCCCCGATTTCGGCCGCGAGTTCGCGGTGGGTGCGCCCCAAGGTGCCAAACTGCCCGCTGTCGGAAACGTCGACCACCAGCATCACGGTGAGTTCGCGTTCTTCCTCAAAGACCTTCACGTAGGGGCGGTTCATGCGTGCCGTCACGTTCCAGTCAATGTCGCGCACATCGTCGCCCAACTGGTATTCACGCACTTCTGCAAACGACATGCCGCGGCCCTTGAACGCCGAATGGTATTCACCCGCAAAGATATTGTTTGTCAAGGCTTTGGTCTTGATTTCCAAGCGCCTCACCCTTTTTAGAAGTTCGGAAGTCTCCACACTATTGAGTTATGGTTGTTATATATAAATCAAATGGGAAAGCAGTTGCAATATAAAGTAAAACTTTAACTTCACTACTTAGGGCACTTCCACGCGGTTGAGCACTTCGCGCACCACGTCGTCGGCCTTCACGCCGTCGGCTTCGGCTTCGTAGGTGAGCCCGATGCGGTGGCGGAGCACGTCAGGCGCTACGGCGCGGACATCCTCGGGCACCACGTAGCCGCGGCGCTCGATCATGGCGTGAGCCCGGGCGGCCAGCGCGAGATTGATGGACGCACGTGGCGAGCCGCCGAAGGAAATGTAGTTTTTCATTTCGCCGAGCTTGTACTGCTCGGGGAAGCGGGTCGCAAACACCAGGTCGGCTACATACTGGCCGATGCGTTCGTCCACATAAATCAGCTTCACCAGTTCGCGGGCCTTCACGATGCTTGACGTGGAGGTGACAGGGAGCGGGTCTACGAACGAGCCGTCGATATGGGCACGGACGATGCGCTTTTCTTCCTCCAGGGTCGGATAGTCCACAATCACCTTGAGCATGAAGCGGTCCACCTGCGCCTCGGGGAGTTCGTACGTCCCCTCCTGTTCAATGGGGTTTTGCGTAGCCAGCACCAAGAAAGGTTTGGGCAGGTCGAAGGTGTCGTCGCCGATGGTCACCTGCCGCTCCTGCATGGCTTCGAGCAAGGCACTCTGCACCTTGGCCGGGGCACGGTTGATTTCGTCGGCAAGGAGGAAGTTGGCGAAAACGGGGCCTTTCTTCACGCGGAAGCTCTCCTCCTTCTGGCTATAGATGAGCGTACCGATCACGTCGGCGGGAAGGAGGTCGGGCGTGAACTGCACGCGTCCGAACTTCGCGTCGATGAGTTGGGCGAGCGTTTTGATAGCCAAAGTCTTTGCCAGTCCGGGCACACCCTCGAGGAGCACGTGTCCGTCGGCCAGCAGACCGATGAGGAGAGATTTGACGAGGTGGTTTTGTCCCACGATGATGCGGTTCATGCCCGTAACGAGGTCGGTGATAAAGCTTGACTCCGCCTCGATGCGCGCGTTCAAGCTGCGTATGTCCATTTGTTCAGCCATCTGAGAAAACAGAAGTTAAAGTGTATAGTGCCCGACGGGCCAAAGGGCCAGCAAGGCGCAGATGTTTTTAAACGTGGCGCAAAAGTAAGCTATTTTGGCTTGCGGCGTAGGTGTAGCCCTATTAAAATAAGCTAACACGCCCTGGCGTATGGCCCGTACAAGGGGCTTTATGCGCGCGTGCACTACGTAATATATTGGCCCGAAAAATGTTTCAATCCTTCAGCGGATGTCTATTCATGCCTGATTTTCAGTGTAAAACAGGCTGACGGATTTAAAAATGAAATCCTTCAGCCTCGTTCAGCCGTGACACTTCCCTACCCAGCCCCGTGCAGAACGAATCG
>CAMGGA010000026.1 GCA_946055515.1 uncultured Bacteroidales bacterium | reverse complement strand
AGCTGTGAAGGCTTTTTTCGGGCCTTAAATTACGTATATAGCGTGCGAGAAATCGAGTAAAATGACGGCTTTTTCTTGCACAGCGGCCGCTTTTCATTCCCTTCGCGCAGTATAACGGTCTGCATCACATCCGTGCAAAACGAAAATCCTTCCCCAAGGCGTGGCCTTGGGCTGGGAGCTAAAGAAAGGACCTTCAGCCCTTTTGCATTGAACGTATGTTGTCCTTTGGCTCTGCATTCGGTTTGCACTATCGCTTCATTCCATAATCACTTACTTTGGATAAGATAGGCTGCGGCTCGGCCAAGCAAAATGAAAATCCTTCCCCAAGGCGCTGCCTTGGGCTGGGAGCTAAAGAAAGGACCTTCAGCCCTTTTGCATTGAACGTATGTTGTCCTTTGGCTCTGCATTCGGTTTGCACTATCGCTTCATTCCATAATCACTTACTTTGGATAAGATAGGCTGCGGCTCGGCCAAGCAAAATGAAAATCCTTGGGCTTTTCTTTTGCTTTGCGCTCGCCTTGCACTATCTTTGTCCCCGCAAAAGCAAATGCAATCAGACCATGAAACAACGACTCCTATATATAATAATAGGTGTGGTGATCTTCACTTTGAGCGCCTGCGTGAGTGGAAACGAGGAAGCAAAAACGGCCGAAGGACTGGGTGTGGGCGACCCCTTGCCCGCTTTCAGCGTGACACTCCACGACGGACGCGTAGTAGCCGACACGACACTCGCCGGGACACCCACACTCATCGCCTTCTTCCATACCGAATGCCCCGACTGCCAACGTGAACTGCCCGTGCTGCAAGGACTCTATGAACAGTATGGCCAACGCGTGGACTTCGTATGCATCGGACGCGAGGAAAACGACTCGGCCGTGGCCGCATTCTGGCAAAAGAACCAGCTCACCATGCCCTGGACGGCACAGAAAGACCGCGCTGTCTATAATCTCTTTGCCCAAATCTATATCCCCCGCGTGTATCTGGCAGACAAAATCGGACTGATACAGGCCGTGTTCGTGGAGAAAGTGGACAAGGATGAGCTCGACAAAGCCTTGATGAAAGTAGTACAACAACCTTAGAAACCATACAAAAAGAGACAAGATGAACGCTCTTAATCTGAAAGGACGCCTCGTGGCAATGAACTTCCTGGAGTTTGCCGTGTGGGGCGCCTACCTTACCTCCATGGGTGCCTACCTGGCACTCAACGGACTGGGCACGCACATCGGGTGGTTCTATGCCGTGCAGGGTATCGTTTCGCTCTTCATGCCCGCCCTTGTCGGCATCGTGGCCGACCGCTGGGTACCGGGTCAGCGCTTGCTCGGACTTTGCCACCTACTGGCTGGCGCCTTCATGCTCGCCGCAGGCTGGTATGCCCTGCAGGCTGGCCCCGCAGTGGAAATGGTGACGCTCTTTCCGCTCTACACCCTCAGCGTGATGTTCTACATGCCCACCATCGCACTGAGCAACTCCGTGGCCTTCACGGCACTCAACCAAGCCGGCCTCGACACAGTGAAGGACTTCCCGCCCATCCGCGTGTTCGGCACCGTGGGTTTTATCTGCACCATGCTCGCCGTGAATTTCCTGGGCTTCCAGACCACGCCCATGCAGCTCGTCCTCTCGGGTGCGCTCAGCCTGGCGCTGGCTCTCTACGCGCAGACGTTGCCGAACTGCCCCGTGAGCCGGGGCGGTGAACGCAAATCGCTCTTCGACGCCCTGGGTTTCAATGCCTTCAAGCTCTTCAAGCAGCCCCGCATGGCTGTCTTCTTCCTCTTCTCGATGATGCTCGGCGTAAGCCTCCAAATCACCAACGGCTTCGCCAATCCCTTTATCACTTCCTTTAAGGATATCCCTGAATATGCCGATACCTTCGGTGCCAACAACGCCAATGCCCTCATCTCCCTGTCGCAAATGAGCGAAACCTGCTGCATCCTCCTCATTCCCTTCTTCCTGAAGCGCTACGGCATCAGAATAGTGATGATGATTGCCATGCTGGCATGGGTTTTGCGTTTCGGCCTGTTCGGAGTGGGCGACCCCGGCCAAGGCGTGTGGATGTTTGTCCTCTCGATGCTCGTCTACGGCGTGGCCTTCGACTTCTTCAACATCTCCGGTGCCCTCTATGTGGACCAGAACACAACCGCTGACATCCGCAGCAGCGCCCAGGGCCTCTTCATGATCATGACCAACGGCTTCGGCGCCTCCATCGGCACCATCGTGGCACAGGAAGTGGTGAACCACTATGTCTACAGTCAGCCCGCCGCACTGCAGATTGCCGGGTGGCAGACCTGTTGGTACATCTTCGCGGCCTACTCCTTCGTGGTGTTTGTGCTCTTCTCCTTCTGCTTCAAGAAAGAATGGGCGTAGGGCCTGCACAGCCATGCAGCGATACATGAGTCAAACCATACTATAACCCTCTTATTCATACAGAAACAATTATGGAAAAAATCATCACTGACGCTAATTTTGCAGAACTCGAAGCCACTGGTCTCCCCATGGTCGTAGACTTCTCCGCCACTTGGTGTGGTCCCTGCAAGAAGATAGCTCCCATCATCGAAGAACTCGCTCAGGAATACGACGGCCGCGTCGTGGTGGGCAAGTGTGACGTGGACGACAACGACGCCCTCACCTCGAAGTACGGTATCCGCAATGTGCCCACTGTGCTCTTCATCAAGAACGGCGAAGTGGTGGACAAGCACGTAGGCGCTGCCCCCAAGAGCGAATTTGACAAGAAGATCCAAGCCCTGCTCTAAGCCATGTCGCTCGAAGACGATCTCTTGGAAGACGCACAGCACGACGCGGAAGCCGTGGCTTATGTGAAAAACCACCTGCCGCAAGAACTGCAGGAGGCTTTCACCGAAGAAGAACTCTACTACTTCCTCGACCTCACCGTGGAGTATCTCGCTGAAAGCGGCGTGCTCGAAACCGAGGCCGACGAGGAAGGCTATGTGGAAATCGACGAAGAAAAACTGGCCAGCCACCTCGCCCAGAAGGCAAAGAAGGAAGGCATGGGACAGTTCGCCCCCGAAGACCTCCTCTTCGTGGTGCAGGCACAACTCGACTACGAAATGGGCGAGGAAGAATAGTTTCCCCACCTTCCCCCTTTCCCCTCCCCAAAACGAAAAGCGAACGCGGATCCGGACAAAACCGGAAGCCGCGTTCGCTTCTTTTATTTGAAACCGTGGGGCTGAGGGGCCATAAACGGCCGGAATGTGTGGAATTTTCCCCAAAGAGAAAAGCGTTGGTGTTGAACCTCAAAGCGAAAGCATCGAATGTGTGGCGTGTATGAGGGCTTTTTACGAAATATTGCGGTTTTCAATTTTTCCCAAGCTCAAAGCGCTTCCAAGAAGGCATTGAGTTCTTCCTGCGTGGCGCAGGTCGCTATATTGCCCTCCCTGTATTGCCTGCGCCCCTCCTCGAGTTCCTTTTCGAGTTCTGGCGAAAGGGCGTTTCCTTTTTCATACACGGGGGTAAGCATATAAGAGGTTTTCCCCCTGCGCCGGATTATCACTTGATTTCCATTGTCGGCGAGTGCAAACATAGCTGCTTGCTTCTCCCGAAAATCTCTTGACGTAGTCTGAATGACAGCCATAGCTCTTACCATTTACGTTGTGTACCAATTTCCGTACGCAAACATACCATCTTTTTCCGAAATCTCTTGCAGATGATATACTTTTCGCAGACTTTTCCCCGAAAAAGCGGGAGAAAATCCAAAAAAGAAGAGGGGCAGGGCTTGCTGGTATATAAAAAAGTAGTACTTTTGCACGCCGATTATTATCAGGCAGGCCCTCAAAGCTTGCCATTCTGGCGGTTAATAGTTGCGTCCGATATATTTGGCCAGGGCGTAATGGTTAGGTAAGCCGACAGAGAACGATAAACATTAGTAGTTACAAAACAAAACAATTAACTCAGTGGACACTTTAAGTTACAAGACCATTTCTGCAAACAAGGAGACCGCTAACAAGGAGTGGGTAGTCGTTGACGCTACCGACCAGATCATGGGTCGTCTCTGCACGAAAGTCGCCAAGCTCCTCCGTGGCAAGTACAAGCCTAACTACACGCCCCACGTAGACTGCGGTGACAACGTAATCATTATCAATGCCGACAAGATCAAGTTCACCGGTAAGAAGTGGACGGATCGTATCTACTACACCTACACGGGTTATCCCGGTGGCCAGCGCGAGCACACGCCCGCCAGCATCATGGCTAAGCCCAACGGTGCTGACAAGCTCTTCCGTCGTGTAGTGAAGGGTATGCTCCCCAAGAACCGCCTCGGTGCTAAACTCCTTGGCAACCTCTACATCTACGAAGGTGCCGAGCACAAGCACGAAGCTCAGTCGCCCAAGGCAATTGATATTAACCTCCTTAAATAAGATTGGCAGATATGGAAATGATTAATGCTTTAGGCCGCCGCAAGTGCGCCGTTGCCCGTATCTATGTTACCGAAGGTACCGGTAAAATCACCATCAACAAGCGTGACCTCGTAGATTACTTCCCCTCACCCATTCTGCAGTATGTCGTTAAGCAGCCCCTCAGTCTCCTCGACGTGGCTGAAAAGTATGACATCAAGGTGAATCTTTTCGGAGGTGGCTACACGGGACAGAGTCAGGCTCTCCGCCTCGCCATCGCCCGCGCTCTTGTTAAAATCAATGCCGACGACAAGAAGGCTCTCCGCAAGGAAGGCTTCATGACCCGCGACCCGCGTGCTGTTGAACGTAAAAAGCCCGGTCAGCCCAAGGCACGTCGTCGCTTCCAGTTCAGCAAACGTTAATATTCGGCCCTTGCTGCTGGATTTGCGTTTAGTATCTAAACCTCTGGGACTTCGGGCACGCTTCGCTGCGTAGCCGCGGACTACCCAAAGGCTGGTTGAACAAACACAACTCACAAAGAAAGTAAACGAACAAAAAAACATTCTGAAACAATGTCCAGAACAACATTTGACACCCTTTTGGAGGCCGGTTGTCACTTCGGTCACCTCAAACGCAAGTGGAACCCCGCCATGGCTCCCTATATCTTCATGGAGCGCAACGGCATTCACATCATTGACCTTCACAAGACTGTCGCTAAAGTTGACGAAGCCGCTGAAGCACTCAAGGCTATCGCCAAGCAGGGCAAGCGTGTCCTCTTTGTAGCTACTAAAAAGCAAGCTAAGCAGGTGGTTGCCGACAAGGCTACCTCTGTGAATATGCCCTACGTGACGGAACGTTGGCCGGGCGGTATGCTCACCAACTTCCCCACCATCCGTAAGGCTGTGAAGAAAATGGCCAATATCGACAAGCTCATGACCGACGGTACCTATTCCAACCTCTCCAAGCGCGAAATCCTCCAGATTTCCCGCCAGCGTGCCAAGTTGGAGAAGAACCTCGGTTCTATCGCTGACCTCACTCGCCTCCCCGCCGCTCTCTTCGTGGTAGACGTTTGCAAGGAACACATCGCCGTGAAGGAAGCCCAGCGCTTGGGTATCCCCGTGTTCGCTATGGTGGACACGAACTCCAACCCCAACGAAGTGGACTACGTAATCCCCGCCAATGATGACTCCAACAAGAGCATCGAAGTGATTCTCGACGCCCTCTGCGGTGCTATCGCCGAAGGTATCGAAGAGCGCAAGGCCGAGAAGGTAGACACGGAAGCTGCTGGCGAAGGTGATGCCGCCAAGGCTCCCCGCAAGCGCGCCCAGAAGGCCCGCGCCGACAAGGAAGAGGCTCCCGCAGCCGAAGAAGCTGCTGAGGAAACTGCAGCTGAGTAAGTTTCAAGGCTCATTCGTTGCGCAACAGGCGCACGAAGCCTTCCTGTTCAAGGTCAATCGTTAAGAGGTCGTGAGGTTATAAAGTTGCGCTGAAGTAATATCACTCTACGGGTCACTTTTAATCTCACGACCTTTTCTCCTCTTTTATTATTCATTCACCGCGGATTTTCCCTCCGCAACCTAAACAATCAACCAACTACCATGGGAGTAGGATTAGAAGATATCAAGAAGCTCCGCACCCTCACCGGTGCCGGCTTGGGCGACTGCAAGAAGGCACTCGCTGAAACCAACGGCAACATCGAAGAAGCCATCGAAATCATCCGCAAGAAGGGCCAGGCTGTAGCTGCCAAGCGCTCCGACCGCGAAACCTCTGAAGGCGCTGTGCTCGTGAAGAGCGAAAACGGCTTCTCTGCCATCATCGCCCTCAAGTGCGAAACGGACTTCGTGGCCAACAATGCTGACTTCGTTAAGCTCGCTCAGGACATCCTCGACCTCGCTGTTGCCAACAAGTGCAAGAGCCTCGAAGAAGTGAAGGCCCTCACGCTCGGTGAGCGCACCGTGGCTGACGCCGTTACGGACCGCAGCGGTATCACGGGTGAGAAGATGGAGCTCGACGGCTACAACTTCATCGAAGGTGAGAACGTTTCTGTTTACGACCACATGGGCCGCCACATGCTCTGCACGATGGTTCAGACCAACAAGCCCGCCGAAGAGCAGGCTCACAACGTGGCCATGCAGGTAGCTGCCATGAACCCCGTAGCCCTCGACGAGGCCAGCGTGCCCCAGAACGTGAAGGACGAGGAGCTCAAGGTCGCTATCGAAAAGACCAAGGAAGAGCAGGTGAAGAAGGCCGTTGAAGCTGCCCTCAAGAAGGCTGGTTTCAACCTCTACATTGCCGAAAGCGAAGAACACATCGAAGAAGGCATCATGAAGGGCAACATCACCGCTGAGCAGGCTGACCAGATCCGTGAACTCAAGAAGACCACGGCTGAGCAGAAGGCTGCCAACCTCCCCGAGGCCATGATCCAGAACATCGCCAACGGCCGTATGAACAAGTTCTACAAGGAATCTTGCCTCCTCAACCAGGAATACATCCAGGACAGCAAGCTCTCTGTAGCTGAATACCTCAAGAGCGCCGACAAGGAACTCACTGTAGTAGACTTCAAGCGCTTCACGCTCCGCGCTGAATAAGCCGTAGCGTAAATCCCCCAAAAAGCCTGCCTACCGAACTGCAAAGTTTTCGGTGGGCAGGCTTTCTTTTTGTCCCGAGGTGGCGCGGTGCGCGGCAGGGAGGGTGTGGCTTAGCCTTGTTTCGTCCGCACGTAGGCAGGCAGCGGAGTGGCCTTGTGGAAGCGGGAAGTCAGGATTTCCCATGCTTTGTAGAAATAGCGCAAGCTCAGCAAGGCAAACGGTGCGGCGTAGCCGAAGCTGCGCAGGGCCTGCTGGTGATCACGCATGATGCGCATGCGGTTGTTCAGGGAAGCATTGGATGCCCCTCCCGCACGCATGGTCACCAAGTCGGCCTTCAGGTAGGCCGTGCGGATGCGGTGGACGTAGATGAAGCGGAGAAGCAGTTCGAAGTCGGCTGCAATGCGATACGAAGTGTTGAAAAAGCCATAGCGTTCGTAGCATTCCCGTTTGCAGTAGAACGTGGGGTGGGCAGGCATGAAGCCGAGTCGCATGAAGACCGGGCGGAACATGCCCGAACTGTAGTAGCGGGTGCAGGTCTCGAGCTGCCCGTCGTTGGCGTAGTGAATGTCAGCATAGACCGCATCCGCGCCGGACGTCTCCAATTTCCCGATAAGTTGCTCAAGGGCGTGGGGGGTGGAGTAGAAATCGTCCGAGTTCAGTAGTCCGACCACCTCGCCCGTGGCCATGGCCAGCCCCTTGTTCATGGCATCGTAGATGCCCTTGTCCGGTTCGCTGATAAACTTCATGCGTCCTTCGAACTTGGGTTGGTAGGCCCTCACGAGGTCCATCGTGCCGTCGGTTGAAGCACCGTCTACGACGATGTACTCAATGTCCTTGTAAGTCTGTGCCAACACGCTTTCGAACGTATCCGTAAGCGTGGCGGCGCTGTTGTATGTGGCGGTAATGATACTGACTTTCATGTTGTCGGGTAAATTATGAGGCAATCGCAGCAGGGTAGGGGAGCATGAGAGAAACAGGATGAAGCATCCACGCCTCCAGGGCTCTGTCTATTAAACGTTCCGGCGCATTATTTATTATTGTAATCGGGCATATTTCCTTTGCTGCGTCCCTTTTTGCTGCAAAAATACATTATTTTTGATAAGTGGAGCGTATGAGGGTGGAATATGGCACACCTTTTGCTTTGCAGAAGTCCGAAAACATAATAAACAAACCAACTTCACTATGATGCAAAAAGGCAATATCGGTATCACCACCGAGAACATTTTCCCCGTAATCAAGAAATTCCTTTATAGCGACCACGAAATCTTCCTCCGCGAAATCGTCAGCAACGCCGTGGACGCCACCCAGAAACTCAAGACCCTCTCCATGAAGGGCGACTTCAAGGGCGAACTCGGCAATCTCGCCGTGCGCGTCAGCATTGACCCCGAAGCCAAAACGCTCACCATCAGCGACCGCGGCATCGGTATGACAGCAGAGGAAATAGACAAGTATATCAACCAAATCGCCTTCTCCGGTGCCAACGACTTCCTCGAGAAGTACAAAGACGACGCTTCCGCCATCATCGGCCACTTCGGTCTCGGCTTCTACTCCTCCTTCATGGTGGCCGACCGCGTGGACATCGTGACCCGCAGCTACCGCGAGGATGCACAGCCCGTGAAGTGGACCTGCGACGGTTCGCCCGCCTTTGAAATCGACGTTTGCGAGAAGGAAGACCGCGGCACGGACATCGTGCTCCACATCTCGGACGACTGCAAGGAGTTCCTCGAAAAGAACAAAATCAAGGAACTGCTCGACAAGTACTGCCGCTTCCTGCCCGTGGAAATCGTGTTCGGCAAGAAGACGAAGTGGGCCGACGGCAAGGAACAGGAAACTGACGAGGACAACGTGGTGAACGACACCATACCCCTCTGGACCAAGACGCCCTCCACGCTCAAGGATGAAGACTACAAGAACTTCTACCGCCAGCTCTATCCCATGTCCGATGAGCCCCTCTTCTGGATTCACCTCAACGTGGACTACCCCTTCAACCTCACGGGTGTGCTCTACTTCCCCCGCATCAAGAACAACATTGAAATCCATCGCAACAAGATCCAGCTCTATTGCAACCAGGTGTTCGTCACCGACCAGGTGGAGAACATCGTGCCCGACTTCCTCACCCTGCTCCACGGCGTGATTGACTCGCCCGACATCCCCCTCAACGTGAGCCGCAGCTACCTCCAGAGCGATGCGAACGTGAAGAAAATCTCTTCCTACATCACGAAGAAGGTTTCCGACCGCCTGCAGTCCATCTTCAAGAACGACCGCCAGGACTTCGAGGCCAAGTGGGACGACCTGAAGCTCTTCATCCACTACGGTATGCTCTCGGAGCAGGATTTCTACGACAAGGCCAAGGCTTACGCCCTCTTCAAGGACATCGAGGGAAAATGCTTCACCTACGACGAATACCGCGAACTCATCAAGGACGCGCAGACCGACAAGGACGGCAACCTCATCTTCCTCTACGCCACCGACAAGGACGAACAGTACACCTACATCCAGGCTGCCCGCGACAAGGGCTACAGCGTGCTCCTCTTCGACGGCCAGCTCGACACGCCCTTGGTGGGACTGCTCGAACAGAAGTTTGAAAAGGCCCGCTTCAGCCGCGTGGACGGTGACGTGATTGACCGCCTCATCCGCAAGGAAGACGAAAAGCAGGCTGAACTCTCCGCCGAAGACTCCCGCTCGCTGAGCGGCGTGTTCACGGCCCGTATGCCCAAGATGGACAAGACGGAATTCCACGTGGAAACTGCCGCCATGGGCGAAAACGCTGCCCCTGTGATCATCACGCAGAGCGAGTACATGCGCCGCATGAAGGACATGAGCCGCTACCAGCAGGGCATGGGCTTCTACGGAGAAATGCCTGACATGTATAACCTTGTCCTCAACGCTGACCACCGCCTCGTGAAGGAAGTGCTCGCCGACATGCAGACCGCGCTCGGCGAAAAGCTCCAGCCCATCGAGAATGAGCTCAAGGGACTCCAGGCCCGCAAGGCTGCCGTGGAGGAAAGCCAGAAGGACAAGAAGTACGACGAACTCACCGAAGACGACAAGGCACAGCTCCGCCAGGTCGAAGACGACATCGAGGCCCAGGAGAAAGCCCGCCGCGACGTGTGGGCCGGCTACGGCGAGCAAAATCCCGTCGTGCCCCAGCTCATCGACCTCGCACTGCTCCAGAACGGCCTTTTGCGCGGCGAAGCCCTCAGCCGCTTCATTGCCCGCTCCGTAGACTTGATCAAGTAAGAAACTCAATGGTAAACGAAGTCCCCGCCCGCACTCCTGCCGGTGCAGCGGGGGCTTTGTCGTTTTTCCCGTAAGGGGCTCGCGAGGCCCCCATTCCCCAAGGTTGTTAAAGAAAAACAAAGAAAAATGTCCCACCTTCTTCTCTCCTGTCTGTTCGCCCCGCTGCTGGCCTTCCAGTCGTGCCAAAACGCTCCGCTCCCCGCCGCTGCAGACTGTGCCAATGCCGACTCTGCCAGTGAAATACAGGCTGTCGAAACACCGCGCACCGAAGCCGCTTCGCAATCCGAGGCTGACCTGCTCGCCCAAACCATCTACACCCGCGCAGACTCCATCCGCGTGGTTGAACTCCTCCGCACCGACCCCGGCAAGAACGATGTGCTCTTCTATGCCCGCCAGTTCCTCGGACTTCCCTACGTGGGTGCCACCCTGGAGCAGGCCGACCCCGAACGCCTTGTCGTGAACCTGCGCCAACTCGACTGCACCACGCTCGTCGAAACCGTCTGGGCCCTGGCGCTCACCCGCCGCGAGGGAAGTGACCGCTTCGCCGACTATTGCCGCAACCTCATGCGCCTGCGCTATTGGGGAGGGGAAATGAACGGCTACCTCTCGCGCCTCCATTATTTCACATGGTGGATGCACGACAATCTCCAGAAAGGACTGATGACGGAGGTGACCGACCCGGCCCACTGCACGGCAGTCATTAACGTCGAGAACCACTACATGTCCGCCCATCCCGGCAGTTACCGCTTCCTCAAGGCCCATCCCGAATGGGTTGATTCCATCGCACGCCTCGAAGCCCGCTACAACGGTCCGGATGGCCACTACCTGCCCGAAGCCGCCACCGCCCTCAACCGCCGCCAGCTCTCGTTCATCCACGACGGCGACCTCGTGGCCATTGTCACGAAAAAGGACGGGCTGGACTATTCCCACCTCGGTTTTGCCGTGTGGGGGCGCGACGGCCTGCTCCACCTGCTCAACGCCTCGTCCATCCACCACAAGGTGGTCGAGGAGCCCAAGACGCTCCGCCAGTACCTGCGCGAGCACCCTTCCTCGATCGGCATCCGCCTTTTCCGTCTTGCAGAGTAGCAGGGTAGTGGAACCGTACCCACTGAAGCGTGCTCGAAATGTTAAAATGGAAAATCCCCATTTGCATTTCTCGTTTCAAAGCGTTATCTTTGTTACACAATACAAGAGGAGTGTCCAAGCGATGCTCCTCATTTTTGTTTTATCCCAGAATGAGCCGAAAAGGGCTCTGGATACGTGCACACAAGCCCTGCTTTTGAACTTTCAATCCCTGGACTTGTTCGTTCAATCCCTGGACTTGTAGCGGCGAAGCCTGGATTTCTAAAACGGAAGCCTGAAGTCAGCGACACGATGCCAGAAGGAGTGTTTGCAGATTGGCAATTTGTCTTTATTGAAAGTTAAAAATGTTAATTCTACGGCTTGAATGGCGCACCGTGGCCCATTGAAAGCCTGCCCAAATCACTCCTTTCTCGACCCGAAGAGGTGCCTTCGGGCCGCTGTCCCAGAGAAAAATTTTTTCAATCCATGAGTCGGGTGCATTTCCTCGGATTTTCAGCAGTTTAAGTCCGAGAAAGCCCATCCGCAAAGCCAATCCGCCGCGGCAAGGCCCGAAAAAAGATATAGCCCAACCCGTCCCGATTGAAAAGAAAGAGATACTTTTGCACTATGATTGAACTCTCGCGACATATCGAAAGCCTTCTGCTCACCCATGACTGCGTCATAGTGCCCGGTCTTGGGGGCTTCGTCACGCACTACGTGCCGGCCCGCAGAATAGCCGAGGAGCAGCTCTTCCTGCCCCCCAGCCGCAGCGTAGGGTTCAACCAGCAGCTCACCCTCAACGACGGACTCCTCGTGCAGTCGTACATGCAGGCTTACGACACCAACTATCCCGAGACTCTCAAGCTTCTCGAAGAAGGCGTGAACCGCATGAAGCAGCAGATTGAGGAGGAGGGACAGTTCGAACTCTCGGGAATCGGCACGCTCCGCCTCGGCATCGGCGGCAAGTACAGCTTCACCCCTTGCGAAGCAGGTGTGCTCGCCCCCGAACTCTATGGGCTCGATGCGCTCCCCCTCCGTTCGCTTGAGCAGGACGTGGCCGACGACGACCAGGCGCAGCCCCTCCACACGGCCAAGCACCGCACGCGCAAGGTGAGCCTGCGGCGCTCCGAAGGCCACTATACCTTCAGCATCCACCGCGAAATCCTCAACTACGTGGCTGCCGCAGTCGTGGCCGTCTTCTTTTACGTGCTTTGGGCCACCCCCGTGACCCACGTGGGCAACGTGGAGCAGACAGCCTCGAACTTCTTCGAGCGGCTCTTCACCGCCCCCGAAGCGGAAGCGCAACCCGAAGTGTCCGTGAAATCCCAGCAACCGGCTGTACAGCCGCAGGCCCAGGCTCCCCAGGTGCAGACGCCTGCCCCCGAAACGCCAGAATCCGCTGCTCCCGAAGCTGAACAGGCATCCGAACAGGCCGAAGCAGCTCCCGTAGCCGAAACTTCACCCGTGCAGGCTGAACCTGTGGAAACCGCAGCCGATGCGGCGCCGAAAGCAACTCCCGCCAAGGTCGCTCAGTCCCAGGCCGGGCGCTTCACCATCGTACTGGCCAGCGCCATCACGCAGGCCAATGCCACCCAGTTCGTGGCCCAGCTCCACGAGGCGGGCTATCCCGAGGCTGAAGTCTACAAGCGCGGCCGCATGGTTCGCGTGGTCTACGGTTCCTTCCAGACGGAAGAAGAAGCCCAGGCCCAGTTGCGCAAGCTGCGCCAGAGCGATGCCTTCGCCGATGCTTGGGTGATGGACAAGTGAGGACTTCTGAACAAGAGAAAAATAAATGTTTTAGCTGTGTGACCCGAGTTGCCAAGCATCCGACCCCTCCCAGCCCGCAAAGGGCAGGTGTCGCCTTGGGAACTCGATTTTTGTTTTCGCACAGTCCACGTATTATAGCTATCAGCCGATGAAACGTATTCGCTGTCCCAAGTGTGACGAAGCCATCCTTTTCGACGAAACCCAGTATGAGCCCGGCCGCGTGCTGGTATTTGCCTGTCCCGGTTGCAACAAGAAGTTCCGCATACGCATGCCCGACAAGGCATCCGCTGCCCGTAGGGCCGAAGAGGAAGCCTCGGTCTACGGGCGACTCGTAGTGCTCGAAAATGCCTTCCAGTTCAAGCAGGAAATCCCCCTTCGCGAGGGGGAGAACGTGGTGGGCCGGCTGGTGAAGGGCACAGCGGCCAATGCGCCCATCAAGACCGTGGACCCCAGCATCGACACCACCCACTGCGTGGTCACCGTCAAGCCCCAGCCCGGCGGCGGGGCGAAGTTCATCCTGCGCGACGGCCCCTCCAACACGGGTACCTTCCTGCGTGGTGACATCCTGGCCGACAAGGACCGCGTCATCATCCACGAGGGCGACATCATCAGCATCGGCGCCGCTACGGCCATCCTGCGCGAAGGCCCGGCCGACGAAGCGGAGGAGTAGTGCCCCGCATTCCATTCCCCAAAACAGATTTCCTTTTTTTGAAAACCGACTCGCCATGAAGAAAATCCTTCTTTCCCTTCTGGTTCTCTGCGCCCCGGTAGTCCGGGCCGTCGTTCCGGCCGACTCCCTGGCCCAGCGGCCTTTCGAGGGGCACTTCTTCTGCAAGGAAACGGGCGTACACCTCTACCTCAACCTCTATGAGCGCACGCTCACTGCCCCGGGCTTCGACTTCCTCGGCCAGCTCAACGGCTACATGCTGGGCGACATCTACGGCACGTGGATGCTCACGAAGCACAGCGTGGACGGACGCAAGGCAAGGTTGCGTTTCAGCAACGACATCGGTTCTGACGCGCAGGACATCGAGTGGGTGCAAACCTCCGACTCCACCTTCACCTACAAGGCAGTGGGGGGCAATGCCATCCGTCGGGCCGAGGGGCGGAAACTCGTGAAAGTCACAGGCGAAATGCTTTTCAAGAGAAAGTAAACGCTGTACCATGAAATTCAAAGCCTTGCGTCCCTGGCTGGAGAGCCTTGCCAATGCCGTCGTGCCGCGCCATTGCCTCATCTGTGAGCGCAGGCTTGGCATGAACGAACAGTGCCTGTGCCTCGCCTGCCTCATGCAGCTGCCCCTCACGGGGTTCAAGGGAAAGAAAGGCAACATCGTGGAACGCCTTCTCTGGGACGACCGCATCTCCACCGAGCGCGGACAGAGTTTCCTCTACTACCGGCCCGAGTCGGACTCTTGCAACATCTTCTTCAGTTTCAAGTATGAGCGCAACCCCGCCACAGCCCTCTTCTTCGGCAAAATGATGGCGCACGACGTGGAGCACACAGGCTTCTTCGACGGCATGGACCTTCTCGTGCCCGTCCCCCTTTCCAGGAAGCGCTTCCTGCAGCGCGGCTACAACCAGAGCGAGCGCTTGGCAGCCGGCATATCGGAGGTGACGGGCATCCCCGTGTGTGAAGAAGCCCTGGTGCGTGACGTGGACAACGTGAGCCAGACGCACCTGAGCGCCGAGGAACGCCGCGAAAACGTGAAGGAGATATTCCGCCTCGCCCGGCCCGAACTGGTGGCGGGCAAACACGTGCTGCTCATCGACGATGTCATCACCACGGGCAGTACGCTCAAGCAGTGTGCCTACCGCCTGCTCGAAGCCGAGGGACTGAAGCTCAGCGTGATGTCGCTCGCCATATCCCATTTCCACTCTCGCCACCTCTTCCCCCACGGCTGCGACCCCGACTTTGGCGAGGAAGAACCTTCGGGCCTGGGGTAGGGGAAGCCCTGTCGGCCACAGCTGCAACGCCCAGCCCGCCGTGTTGCACGGGAACAGACTGTAAGCCTTGATAATTAACAAATTGATAATTATAAAAAGGCGTTCACGTTAATATTATAAGAGATGAAAGATAAAAGTCCAAATTTGTTAGCAGAGTGTGAAGTCCCGTTTTACCTTTGCCTCCATGAAAAAGTCAACAATCTGGTCCATCGCCGTGATGATGGGGTTGCTCTTTGTGGGCTTGCTCTATCTCCAGGCACGATATATCGAAGAAGTCCTGCACATCCGCAAGGAGCAGTTCAACGAGTCGGTGGCGCGCAGTCTCTACCAGGCCGCCCACGACCTTGAGCTGAACGAGACCAAGCGCTGTCTCGAAGAGGAGCTCAACCTGAACCGCTCCGACTCCACATTCGTCGTGCGCAGGCCCCGGAAGCCCGAAGCGCATTCCCAAAACCACCAGGCCATCCCCGCCAATGTGTCGAAGGGGCTCTTTCTGGACGACCTCACGGCCCAACCCGCCGATACCGTGCTCCGCGACTCCGTGCGCCAGCGCCTGCTCCTCGGTGAAGTGCTCTGCGCCGCGCTCTACGACCCCACGGGCCGACCGCTCTCCGAAAGGGTAGACTTCCCGACGCTCGACACGAACATCCGTGCGGCGCTGCGGAACAATGGCATCACCATAGACTACCATTTCTACGTGACCACGAGCGACGGGCGCGAAGTGTACCGCTGTGCGGATTATGCGGTGGACGGCGAGGAATACCAATTCACCCAGACGCTCTTCCCCAACGGCCCTTCGGCGCAGAAGGGAGTGCTCTACATCCATTTCCCCGACCTCTACAAATACATCTTTGCGAGTGTGCGCTTTTTCATCCCCGCACTGGTGTTCACGGTGGTACTGCTGATTGTCTTCATCTTCACCATCTACATCATCTTCCGCCAAAAGCGCCTCACGGAAATCAAGAACGATTTCATCAACAACATGACGCACGAGTTCAAGACGCCCATCTCCACCATCTCCCTGGCAGCGCAAATGCTGCGCGACCCCTCGGTGGGCAAGAGCGAGGCGATGTTCAACCACATCTCGGGCATCATCATTGACGAAACGAAACGCTTGCGCTTCCAGGTGGAAAAGGTGCTGCAGATGTCGATGTTCGACCGCAAGGCAGCGACTTTCAAGCCGAAGGAGGTGGACGCAAACGCCATTGTGCAGGACACGGTCAATACGTTCCGCCTCAAGGTGGAAGCCTCGGGCGGCGAGATTGACGCACACATCGATGCGACCGACGCCAACGTGTTTGTCGACGAAATGCACTTCACGAACGTCATCTTCAACCTGCTGGACAATGCCGTGAAGTACAAGTCGCCCGACCGCGAACTCAAACTCAGCGTGCGTACCTGCAACGAACAGGACAAACTCGTGCTCACGGTGGCCGACAACGGCATCGGCATCCGCCGCGACGACCTGAAGAAAGTGTTCGACAAGTTCTACCGCGTCCACACGGGCAACCGCCACGACGTGAAGGGCTTCGGCCTCGGGCTGGCCTACGTGAAGAACATCATTAAGGCCCTCGACGGCACCATACACGCCGAAAGCGAGTGGGGCAAAGGCACGCGCTTCGTCATCGTGCTCCCGCTGGTGGACAAAGGCATGAAAAAGAAATCCTAATTCACTGAATCTATAAATCTCAAAAATACTTACGACTATGCTCCCTACTGAAGAAAAAATGAGAATCCTCCTCTGCGAAGACGACGAGAACCTCGGCATGCTGCTTCGCGAATATCTCCAGGCCAAAGGCTACGATACTGAACTCTGCCCCGATGGCGAAGCGGGCTACCGCGCCTTCACGCAAAGCCGCTACGACCTCTGCGTGCTCGACGTGATGATGCCGAAAAAGGACGGCTTCAGCCTCGCCCGCGACATCCGCCAGATCAACGAGGAAACGCCCATCATTTTCCTCACGGCCAAGACGCTGAAGGAAGATATCCTCGAAGGCTTCCGCATCGGTGCCGACGACTACCTCACGAAGCCTTTCTCGATGGAAGAACTTACCTTCCGCATCGAAGCTGTGCTCCGTCGCGTGCGCGGCAAGAAGAACCGCAACCGCATGCACTACAAGATCGGCTCTTTCTCCTTCGACACGCAAAAGCAGATCCTGGCCCGCGGCGACAAGCAGACAAAACTGACCACGAAAGAAAGCGAACTGCTCAGCCTGCTCTGTGCACACGCCAATGAAATCCTGCAACGCGACTTCGCACTGAAAACCATCTGGATCGACGACAACTACTTCAACGCCCGCTCCATGGATGTCTACATCACAAAGCTGCGCAAGCACCTCAAGGAAGACGACAGCGTGGAAATCATCAACATCCACGGCAAGGGCTACAAGCTCATCATGCCCGAAGTGGAGGAATAGCCTTTGCCAACCCTCCCGCGCAAAGAGGTTATAGAGCCACGCGGCCGGACGGACTCCCCGCAACCGCCGCAAAAAGGGGCTTTATAACCTCTTTCCTTGTGCCTTGCGTTGCATACGGGCTAAACAATCTGTAAGGAAATGAGGTTTAGCTCGTTTTTTTTGTACTTTTGCAGCCAAATCCAAGACTTATTCTAACAAGTTCACCCAATGACACGCAAGTTCTTCTTTTTCCCGCTCCTGCTGGCGGCGCTGGCGGCCGTTTGCCCCTCCTGTGACGACGACGAGACCTACGCCGACATGCGCAAGCGCGAGGATAAACAAATAAAGGCTTTCCTGAACAAAGGCACGCAGGTGAAGGACGCCGACTCCGATAATTTCCTGCTCGATGTCCCTGCTCCTATCAAAGTGATTACGGAGGAGGAATTTCACAAGAACGACTCCACCACCAACGTGGCGCTGAACGAATACGTGAAGTTCGACAAGACGGGCGTCTACATGCAGATTGTGGAGAAAGGTACCGGCTCTCGCCTGGCGGAAGGAGAGACCAAGGAAATCATCACGCGCCACATTGAGTTCAACATTGCGTCCGACAGCGTGCAGACCACCAACATTCCCTCGGCCTACGAGTGGCGCTACGACGTGATGACATGTTCCAACTCCTACGGCTCTTATTCCGCCACCTTCTCGCGCGACTTGGGTATGATGCGTGCATCTTACAATTCTGCCGCCGTGCCCGCAGGCTGGCTCATCCCCTTGAAGTATATCAACCTGGCTCGTACGATGGACAGCCCCGACGCCCGCCTGGCCAAGGTGCGCCTCATTGTGCCGAGTTCGCAGGGGCAGGCCAACGCTTCGGCCAACGTCTATCCCTGCTTCTATGAAATAATCTACCAGCGCGGCGCAGGTTTCTAATTGTTCCGCCCTTGACTGCGCATCCTCCCAGCGCGCACCCTCTGATACAAAGCAAAACAAACAGGATTGTCTCTACCGGCA
>CAMGGA010000025.1 GCA_946055515.1 uncultured Bacteroidales bacterium | reverse complement strand
AACGTGAAAGTAGGAGATAAACGCCTATGATTAGCGTTTACCTCCTACTCGATTAGTATAAAAAAGTCAATACTCCCTTTCGCCAAAAATGGCGGAGCCAATGCGCACCAAGGTGGCACCGTGCTTCATGGCCAACTGGTAGTCGTGGCTCATGCCCCAGGAACGTTGGCAAAAGGCGGGTTCTTCGGCGAAGAATCGGGCTTTCAGTTCGTCGAAGTAGGCGTGGGCTTGTGCAAATTCCGCCTCAACTTGTTGCTCGTTGTCGGTGTTTGAGGCCATGCACATCAGTCCTGCTATCTGCACGTGCTTCAACTTTCGCCACTCGCCCGCTTCCAGCATCGCGGTGCATTCGGCAGGGGTGAAGCCAAACTTCGTTTCCTCTTGGGCTACATGCAGTTGCAGCAGGCAGGGTATCGTCCGCTGCGCCTTCGCCGCTTGCTTCTCGATTTCGGCCAACAGTTTGAAACTGTCTACCGCGTGGATGAGAGAGATGTAGGGCGCGATGTATTTCACCTTGTTGGGCTGCAGGTGGCCAATGAAGTGCCACTGGATGTCCTTTGGCAGTTCGGCCTGCTTGGCCTGCAATTCCTGCACGCGGCTTTCGCCAAAAATGCGCTGCCCCTGATTGTAGGCTTCTTGCAGCAGCGGGGCAGGATGGAATTTCGATACAGCCACGAGCTCCACCTCAGGGGGCAGGGTGGCCTTTATTTCTTGTAGATGTATCATGACAAAGGAGGGGGCAACGTGCCCCCGTGAGTTTTAGGCTTCCTCGCGGACAGCCTGCGTGTAGTGATAGATGTCCATGATGGCAGTTTCTGTCACCGAGGCAATGGTGTAGTCGAGCATGGAGCCCTTCATGCCTTGGTCCAGGCGCTTGATGGCATCGCGCAAATCGGCTGCCTGGATGAGCACGTTGTGGCTGCTCTTCTTCTCTTTTCCGCTCTTTTCGTCGAGCGTGATGAATTGGAGCTTGGCGCGGAAGAAGCGGTCGGCACTGTCGTCGCCGGGAGCTTCAAAGAGTTCGGCATAGCGGGCGCGCTTGATGTCGCTCACCTCGAAGGGGCCCGTCATGAAAGGCGTGATTTCCTCAATGATGCGGCGTTCGGCTTCGGTGAAGTTCAGCGCGTCCACCAAGTAGGGTTCGTTCACTTTCTTCTGAAGGCCATTCTCCATGGTCTTCTCGTATTTTACTTTGCATTCAAACCATTCGTTGTTCATGTGCGATGTGTTTTGATTAGTGGCTAAAACCGCGCGAAATTAGCGAATAATTGCGACTTGGCCCTTCCCCTGGGTGAAAAAACCGTAGTTTATGGCGTGGTGCGGGCAGGCGTGGTAGCAGGCGAGGCAGTGGGTGCAATGTCCCTTCCAGCGGGGGGTGCGGGAAGAGGCGTCGATGTCTATGTTGCCCAAAGGGCAGGCTTTCGCGCAGCGGCCGCAGCCCGTGCAGACGGGCGAGTTGCAGCGGAAATGACTGTCGGCCGTGAGGAAACGGTTGAAGAGCGGACGTAGCACGCGACTCTTCAGCCAGGGAAATGCGCCCGGCGTGATGTCCGCTGCAGAGGAAGCGCTCCGGGATCGGATGCGCTCCACAATGTCACCGAGTCGTGCCTCCGTGCGGGCTTCCTTGGTTGCGGTGAGCGCGGGAGTATCCACGTCAAAGCCCGGTAGGCAAACGTAAGTGTTGCGGAGTTGCACGGAAAAGACCGCAGAGAGTTCCCAGCCGCGGCGCCCGAGGGCACTGCGCAGCAGGCGGTCCGTTTGGCCGATATCGTCGCCGCAGGTAAGCACCGCATATACATAGCGCTTCGGAACTGCTGCAGCGGGGTGGGGCAGGGCAGCGACAAACTGATCCACAACAAGGGGCAGTCCCCAGGCATATACCGGGAAAACGAGGCCAAGGGCTTCATGGTTCGTGGCGAAGGAAGGCGCCGTGCCCACCGCTTCCGTCATGGGAAGCAACCGTTCGCCAAGTTGTGCTGCCAGTTGGCGTGCCAAGCGCAGCGAATTGCCCGTGCCGGAGAAAAAGTAAATCATCAGCGCAACTTTTGGTTGAAGACAAAGCAGTCCTTAAACACCTCCTTGGCCTCTGGCGTGGGGCGGTCGAAGAGTCCGAAGAGCGTGCTGCCGCTACCGCTCATGGCCGCGTAGGCAGCCCCCATGTCGTAGAGCGTTTGCTTGATGGCGGCCAGTTCGGGGTGGGCGGGGAACACCGATTGTTCAAAATCATTCACAACGTGCTCGCGCCACGTTTCAATCGGCTGCATGACCGCTTCGCGCAGCGGATAGAGCGCAGGGTGCGGCGACACGAGGGCGTAAGCCTCGCGGGTAGACACGAAGACATCGGGTTTTACCAATAATATATAAAGCCCCTTCAGCCGCGGGGAAATCGGGGAGAGCTCGTCGCCGATGCCCGTGGCGTAAGCAGGTTCGCTTTTCACGAAAAAGGGGCAGTCCGCCCCGAAGCTGGCGAGGCGGCGCTGCATCTCTTCCGTGCTGAGTCCCAGTTCGTAAGCCTCGTTGAGTCCCGTCATCATCGCGGCCGCGTCGCTGCTGCCTCCGCCGAGTCCTGCCCCCATCGGGATATGCTTGTAGAGATGGATGGAAAGCGGGGGCAGTTGGAACTCGTCTTTCAGCGAAAGGTAGACACGCACCACCAGGTTGTCGGCAGCCTCGCCCTGGATAGGGGCGCCGCCGAGGAGGAGTTCGTAGGGAGCATCGCTGTGGGTAAGTTCGCGGAACTCAAGGTTGTCGCGCAGGGGAATGGGGTAGAAAACCGTTTCGAGGTTGTGGTAGCCATCGGGCCGGCGCGACACGATGTTGAGCCCGATGTTGATTTTGCAGGGAGGAAGGAGAAGCATGCGTTTCTTGAGATTGGATAATGAGCTGTGGCGCAGTGCGCTTTTGGCAAAAGTACGTGAAACCTCACGTTGGGCCAAGAAAAGGCAGGGGATATTCTAAAAAAGGTAAAAAAGAAGAGCATTTTCTTGGTACGTCCATGGTCAAGTACTATCTTTGCTTGCAAAATTTTACAATATGGGATTATTCACAAATTTGTTCAAACATAAAAAGGAAGCCAACGAGGCTGGATGGCGCGTGGGCGGCATGGAAGATTTCATGATGCTCATCCGCGTTTACTATCAGGCCGTGATGGCTGCCAACCTCGGTATCAGCAACCTCGCTGCACTGCCCGACTTGCGGGTCTTCAAGCAAACGCTCCGCGTGCCGACAGTCAACAACAAGCTCGGCTTGGGCGAGAAAAACCGTTGCCGGAAGATGTTGGTGGAAATCTATGGCATCGACGATGGCTTCTTCAAGGAAATCGACCAGAGCATCAAGCGCCACTGCCGGAATGTCAACGACGTGCGCAGCTACCTCTTCATGTTCCAGGGCTTCTCGCAGGAACTGATGATGCTCATGGGCAACCTGATGAAATGGAAGTTCCGCCTCCCGGGCTTCTTCAAGAATGCCCTCCGCCAGCTCACCGCGAAGCAGGTGCAGGAAATCCTCACCCGTGACAACTGGAAGGATGAAGGAGTGCGCAAAGCCTGCCTCTCCGTGCGCCGCTACCAGCAGCAGCTCGGCTACTCGGCCGAATGGATGACAACCTACGTATACAACGTGGTCATTCTGGCCAAGAAAGAACCCAAGGCTGACGACAAGGAAGAATAATATTTGCGTCTGCCGTATCTTTCTGGAAATCCGGAAACTTGCCTTGTATTCCCCTCATAAAGTCTGTTCCGCTCATGACACTTGAACAGGAAAAAGAATTACGCAATTTTGAAGCCCGTGTGCGCCTGCTGATGTCGGCGTATACGGACCTGTTGCGTGAAAACGGGCAGCTCAAGGCAAAACTCGAAGAAACGGCCACTGCACTCTCGGCCGTGAAGGACGAAAACGCCCAGCTCAAGCGCGACTTCCAAACCCTGAAAACGGCGCGCATGATTGAGGTGAGCAGCGAAGATGTCAAGGCATCCCGCGCCCGCATCGCGAAACTCATCCGCGAGGTGGACAAGTGCATTGCCCTCATCGAAGTATAGTCCCGAGGTCTTCTTCTCTCTTCAATAACCCTTTGAATGGCATGGATAACTCCAAAGATAAATTCGTAATACAACTGCTCATCGGCAAACAGCTCTATCCCATCACGGTCAAGCGCGAACAGGAAGAGATTTACCGCAAGGCTGCCCAGCTCATCAACGAAAAGCTCAGCCGCTACGAGCAGTCGTACCCCAATCTGGGCTACGAGCGCTACACCTCCGTGGCACTTTTGGACTTTGCCGTTCAGATGTTGCAGCTGCAAGCGCAAAAAGACGAATCGCTCTACACGGAAACCGTCGAACGCCTCAGCTCGGAAATCGAAGCGTTGTTGAAAAAGGAGAGGACAAGTCTTTAGATCCGCTAAAGAACCTGCGCATAGCGCTCCCCCTTTGAAAACTTAATTTTAATCCATACCAAAAACAATGTTAGAAATCATACTCGTTGCCGTCGGACTCCTGCTCGGAGCTACTGGCGGATATGCCTTCTTCCGCTACGTGCTGAAGAAGAAATACCTCCGTATGATAGACAACGCCAACAAAGAGGCAGAAGTCATCAAGGAGAAAAAACTCTTGGAAGTCAAGGAAAAATTCCTCAACAAAAAGGCTGAGCTCGAGAAAGAAGTGCAGCAGCGCAACCAGCGCATCCTCCAGGTGGAAAACAAGCTGAAGCAGCGCGAAATGTCGCTCGGACAGCGCCAGGAAGAGCTCGGGCGCCGCAAACAAGAACTCGACAATACTCAAAACCGCCTCGCGGGGCAGCAGCAGGCACTCGCCCGCAAGGAAGAAGAACTCGAGAAACTTCAGGCCAAGGAGCGCGAAAAGCTCGAGGAACTCAGCGGACTCTCCGCCGAAGAAGCCAAGAAACGCCTCGTGGACTCGCTCAAGGACGAAGCACGCAGCGATGCGCAAAGCTATATCAACGACATCATGGACGACGCGAAGCTCACGGCAAACAAGGAAGCCAAGCGCATCGTGATTCAGACCATACAGCGCGTGGCTACCGAAACGGCCATTGAAAACAGCGTCACCGTTTTCCACATCGACAACGACGAAGTGAAGGGACGCATCATCGGACGCGAAGGCCGCAACATCCGTGCCCTCGAAGCTGCTACGGGTGTGGAAATCGTGGTGGACGATACGCCCGAAGCCATCGTGATCAGCGCCTTCGACCCCGTGCGCCGCGAAGTCTGCCGCTTGGCACTCCACCAGCTCATCGCCGACGGACGCATCCACCCCGCCCGCATCGAAGAGGTGGTGGCGAAGGTCAAGAAGCAGGTCGACGACGAAGTCATCGAAACCGGTAAGCGTACGGCCATCGACCTTGGCATCCACGGCTTGCACCCCGAACTCGTGCGCATTGTGGGTAAAATGAAATACCGCTCTTCCTACGGCCAGAACCTGCTCCAGCACGCCCGCGAAACAGCCAACCTCTGCTCCGTGATGGCTGCAGAACTCGGACTCAACCCGAAGAAGGCGAAGCGTGCCGGCCTCCTCCACGACATCGGCAAGGTGCCCGATGAGGAGAGCGAACTGCCGCACGCACTCTACGGCGCCAAGCTCGCGGAGAAGTACAAGGAAAAGCCCGAGATATGCAACGCCATCGGTGCGCACCACGACGAAATGGAGATGAACTCCCTGCTCGCCCCCATCGTACAGGTCTGCGACGCCATCAGCGGTGCCCGTCCCGGTGCCCGCCGCGAGATTGTCGAAGCCTACATCAAGCGACTCAACGACCTCGAGCAGATTGCCTCCAGCTACGAGGGCGTGACCAAGACCTACGCCATCCAGGCAGGTCGCGAACTTCGCGTGATTGTCGGTGCCGATAAGATCGACGACAAGCAGATCGAAACGCTCAGTGCAGACATTGCCCGTCGCATCCAGGACGAAATGACCTATCCCGGTCAGGTGAAGATTACCGTCATTCGCGAAACGCGCTCTGTCAGCTACGCCAAGTAGTGGCGAGGAAGAACGTCCTGCGAAATTCTCCCATCCCCCGTTGATGCGATTTGTACTGCTGCCCCAAGCCCCCATCCGCTTGCGGCAGCAGTATCTCTTTTCGTTTCACCGCGTTATAGACTTATACAGATAGTAGCATGAAATTGTCCAAATCAAATCCCTGGATTTGGGTGCCCACCCTCTATACGGCCGAAGGCATCCCTTACGTAATTGTGATGAGTGTGGTCACGGTGATGTACAGCCGCCTCGGGCTTTCCAATGCCGAGATTGCGCTCTACACCTCGTGGCTCTACCTGCCGTGGGTCATCAAGCCCTTCTGGAGTCCGATTGTCGATTTGTTCAGAACCAGGCGCTGGTGGATCATCTCCATGCAGTGGTTGTTGGCCATCTCCTTCGCAGGCATCGCCTTCACCCTCCAGACCTCCCATTTCATCCAGTGGTCCCTCGCCATGCTCTGGCTCGTGGCCTTCAGCAGTGCCACCCATGACATTGCCGCCGACGGCTTCTACCTGCTCGCCCTCGACGCCAAGCAGCAAGCCTTCTTTGTCGGCATCCGCTCCACCGCCTACCGCATTGCCTCCATCGTGGGGCAGGGCCTCATCATCATGCTGGCCGGCGTGCTCGAGTCCCGCTTCTCGCCCGTATGGGCCTGGTCCTACACCTTCTTCCTGGCCGCCTCGGCCTTTGGCCTTCTGCTCCTTGTCCACATCTTCTGCCTCCCCCGTCCCCAGACAGACGTGCGGCGCAGCGACATTTCCCTTTCGGCCACGTTCCGCACCTTCTATCAGTTCTTCCACAAGCCCCAGATACACGTGGCCCTGGCCTTCATCCTCCTCTACCGTCTGCCCGAGGCCCTGTTGGTCAAGATCAGCCCCCTCTTCCTGCTCGACGATCCCGCCCACGGCGGCTTGGGTCTCACCACGGGCGAAATCGGCATGGTCCAGGGCACCATCGGCGTCATCGGGCTCACCCTGGGCGGCATCCTGGGCGGCATCTGTGCGGCCGGCAAGGGCGGACTCAAGCGCTGGCTGTGGCCCATGGTCATGAGCATCACGCTCCCCGATGCCGTCTACATTGTGCTCGCCTATTACCAGCCCGACGGACTGGCCTTGCTGAGCATTGCCGTCTTTTTCGAACAGTTCGGCTACGGATTCGGTTTCACCGCCTATATGCTCTATCTCATGTACTTCGCCCGCGGCCCGCTCTCCACGGCCCACTACGCCCTCTGCACGGGACTGATGGCCCTCGGCATGATGTTGCCCGGCATGGTGGCAGGCTATCTGCAGGAACAGGTGGGCTACCTCAATTTCTTCATCCTCACGACCGCCCTCTGCGTGCTGACCTTCTGGGTGAGCTTCCTGATCCAGCTGGACGACGAACCAAAAGGGGAGCCCATCCTCAAGGGTTGAGGAGAGCTCCCGGTCCGATATTGTTGCGGGGAAGGAAGTGTGCGCTTCAGGCAGCGGCTTCCTTCCCCGTAGCGCGTTCCTTGCAGTACAGTCCCAGTGCGTAAGTGCGCAGCGAACCGATGAAAGCCGTGAACATCAGTCCGAGGCTTCCGCTTGCGAAATACAGCAGCGTCAGTCCGGCGGGCATGGAAGCCACGTCGCCGCGCAGCAACGTGTCGGCGGCGGCCCAGGCCGTGGCCCCGTGAATCGCGAGCGGCTGCCAGCAGATGCAGGCAATGAGCAGGAGCGGCAGGAAGGTCACCGCCTGCAGCAGTACCGCGATGCCCAGGCTGCGCTTCAGTCCGAACTTGAACGACTGCCTGAAGTTCAGGCCGCAAAGGGCGTAGGCCATGCGCGTGCAGTTGCAGGTGGTCCAGCCGTAGAGGAAAAGCAGCGGTAGCCCCCCCAGCAGCCAGGTCCAGCCCTTCACGCCGCCCCACACGATGAGCGCCGAGAGCAGCAGCACGGCCACCGACCAGACCCCGTTGATGGTCCACAGCCTTCTCATGGCGCGGAGGTGGGCCCGGTCGAAGCGCAGGGGTACAGGATGGAAATCGGTCGAGCCATCCTCCCGTGAAAGCAGCACAATCATGCGCGCCCCCAGCGCTTGCAGGCTGAAAATCCACACGATGAGCGCCACCGCCATGTAGGCCAGCAGCGGCAGCGAAGGTATGAGCAAGAACGTGGCGAGTTCCGTTTGGCCGTCCATACCGTAGAGCCGCAGGGCGGGCAAGGCATGCGTCGTGGCATATTCCAGCGCCATTTCAAACAAGAAGCTCCCCGCCATACCCACCAGCAGGAGGTAAGGCCAGAGGGCGCGGAAGAAGTCGAAGGGGTGAAGTGCAAAGGTACGCCAGCTGAGTGCTACGCAGGCTTTCAGGCTACGGCGCGGGCGCGAAGCGTTGTTTTGTTCCATTGTTTTCGGGATAAAGAATGAGAGCGTGAGGACAGTCCGTCCATGCGGGCCATCCCCTCGCGGGTTGCGGCTGCGAAGTTAGCGCTTTTTCTTGGGGGAGGCCGTGTTTAGGAGACAATAGCGCAAGGTTTAGCTTATTTTATGAGCTCCCTCTGTAAAGCAGAATATCCCCGTTTGTCCTCTCTATATACGTATTTTAAAGGTCGAAAAAACGCTTCACAGCTTCACAGAATGCTTCTAACTCGTTGATACTCAGTATAAAACAGTGTGAAGGGTAAACTTTCAATCCTTCACCGGTTTTCCACCGACGCAGACAAGGCTTCTCCTTCGCCCGAGGGCGTCCTCCCTTTTCCAGTCCCAGCCTTTGTCCGTTCAAGTCCGCCGATAGGTTTTTCAAAGCCTGCGATTGAAACGCCTGTCGCGGCTGCCGGAGGGACTGATGTACGCGAAGCGGAAACGTGTGAAGGCTTTAAAGTTTACCCTTCACACTGTTTATCTATGAAACACAGTTGAAAACGTGCATTCTGTGAAGCTGTGAAGCGTTTTTTCGACCTTTAAATTACGTATATAGAGAGGGGGTTTTGCCTTCACGGAGTGGGTAAACTTGTACAATAGGGCGCGGCCGAATGTGCCGCAAGCGGGTGGTTAGCTGCTGTTTTTGACAACTGCGCCATACACAAACGCAAGCCAAAAGAAAATCCTTCGCCTTTTCTTTTGCCCTGCATTCTGTTTGAAGTACTTTTGCTTCGCGGAAGTAGGCTGCGGTTCGGCAGAGAAAAGAAAATCCTTCTTAAAAGTGCGTTTTCTCGCCAAGCCCAAGTGAGCAAGCTCCCTTGGGTCTTTTGGCTTAACGAAAACGTTCGGTTTTGCTTTTCTTTGCTCTCACCTTGCACTACTTTTGCGCCGCCAAAATAATATCTCCCTGCTTAAGCAAAAAGAAAATGCAAACTGCTGCACTATTTGATTTAGACGGCGTGGTGGTCGATACCGAAGGCCAGTACACGCGCTTTTGGACAGAAGTGGGAAAGCGTGACTTCCCGCACATACCCGATTTTGCAAAGCGCATCAAGGGGCATACCTTGGTGCAGATATATAAGGAGTACTACGACGGACAACTCGAACAACAGCGAAAAGTGAGCGAAGAACTCGTGCGCTTCGAACGGCAGATGGACTATCCGCTCATCCCGGGTGCACTCGAATTTGTCCAGGCACTTTACCGCCATGGCTTCAAGACCGCCATCGTGACGAGTTCGAACCAAGACAAGATGGCCTGCCTCTTCGCGGCCCATCCCCATTTTGCGTCGCTCTTCGACCACATCTTCACGGCCGAAGACGCCCAGCGCTCCAAGCCCGCCCCCGACTGCTACATTCACGCGGCGCAACACTTCGGCTTCGAAGCCCAGGACTGCCTCGTGTTTGAAGACTCCCCGAGCGGACTCCGTGCGGGGCACGACAGCGGGGCCACGGTGGTCGCACTCACCACGAGTCTGACGCCCGAAGCCGTCCGGCCGCTGTCGCACTACGCGATGCCCGATTTCCTCGAAGCCAACCGCCTGGGCGTGGATGCCTTCCTCCAGCGCCTCGGCCTACGTGCCAATTCCTAAACTTAAGAAACACACAGTAAATTAGACGATATGCCAGGATATTTAGTGGACGATGCGCGCAAGGTGACCACGCATCGCTTGAAAGAAATGAAGGCTGAGGGCAAGAAGATTGCCATGCTCACCTCTTACGACTACACGACGGCCAAAATTGTGGACGCTGCGGGTGTGGACTGCATCCTCATCGGCGACAGCGCCTCGAACGTCATGGCGGGCAATGCCACCACGCTCCCCATCACGCTCGACCAGATGATCTACCACGCCAGCTCCGTGGCCCGTGCCGTGAAGCGCGCCTTTGTCGTGTGCGACATGCCCTTCGGCACCTACCAGGTCGATGCCCGCGAGGCCGTGCGCAATGCCATCCGCATCATGAAGGAAACCCGCTGCGACGCCGTGAAGCTCGAGGGCGGGGCAGAGATACTCGAAGCTGTGAAGCGCATCCTCGATGCCGGCATTCCCGTGTTTGGCCACCTCGGACTGACCCCCCAGAGCATCAACAAGTTCGGCACCTACGCCGTGCGGGCACGCGAAGAAGCTGAGGCGGCCAAACTGCTCAGCGACGTGAAGCTGCTCAACGAGGCGGGTTGCTGCGGCATCGTGCTGGAAAAGATTCCCGCCGCACTCACGGTCCAGGCTTGCGCCCTCACCGACGTGCCCATCATTGGCATCGGCGGCGGACCGGCCGACGGGCAAGTGCTCGTCATCGACGATATGCTCGGCAAGAACAAGGACTTTTCGCCCAAGTTCCTCCGTCGCTATGCCGACCTCTACACCGTCATGACCGATGCCATCGGACAATACGTCACCGACGTGAAGAGCGGCGACTTCCCCAACGCGGACGAACGCTACTGATTCCGCGTGCCTTTCAGGTAGAAATGTTTATTTCACGAACAATGGAACTTGAAAAATCTTCAGTGCAAAATCCATTGACAAGCAGTCGTTTTCTGAAGTTGGCCGTGGCCAATGCCCTCCTCCATGTCTACGTCTTCAGCATGATACCCTTGCTGGGTGCAGCGGCCGCGATGTCGGGCGGTTCGTCCGCTACGGTAGGCTATGCCGTTCTGGCTTTTGCCCTGGGCATGGTGTTGCCCGGACCGCTCGGGGCCTTCATGATGGAGCGCCGTTCGCGCAAGGGCGTGTGCCTGCGGGCCATGCTCTTTCTTGGCATCCTGCCCGCCTATGAATACATCTTCGACGGCACCGTGGCCACGCTGGTGCTCTTCCATGGCCTTCAGGGCCTGACTTTCGGCATGGTCCAGACTGCCTTGGGGACTACATTGGTCAACGACGTGCTCCCCTCCCGCTCGCGCAGCCTCGGCGACAACTATTATGCCTGGGCGGGCCGCATCGGCATCCCGGCGGGCATAGCATTGGGCTGCCTCATGCTCCGTCTCCTTCCGCTTCCGGCCGCATGGCTTTGGTCGCTCCTGCCCTGTGTCGTGGCCTTCCTGTTGGTGGCCCAGACGCCCGTGCCCATCAAGGCGCCGGTGAAAGTGCCGCTGTTTACCCTCGACCGCTTCGTGTGGCCAGGGTCGTGGCGCCTCAGCCTCACCATGTTTGCCGCCCCGTGGCTTCTGGGCCGTGTGGTGGCCACCCCCGTCAATTTCGAAGCCAGTCTCTCCTTGGTGGGAGGTGTGCTCGTCGCCTTCTTGTGGGCCATGGTTTCGCAGAGCCGCTTCGACCGCGCCCCCTGGTTCGGCCTGTTCGCCTACGTGCTGCTGATCCTGTCGCTGTGTCTGCCCGACGTGGGCGTGCAGCTCTACTTCTGGCCCATGTTCCTGTTGCTCGGCATGGGGGTGGCAATGGTCTCTGCCCGCCATTTGCAGTTGTGGATCTGGCAGGCCGAACATTGTCAGCGCGGCACGGCGCAGAACACCTACATGCTGTCGTGGCGGCTCTCCTTCGCCGCCGGTTTTGCGGCAAGTGCCTGCGGCAGCCTCCCAATAGGCGTGCCCGACCTCGTGCTGTGCCTGCTTTGCCTCCTGCTCCGCTGGTTGTTTGGCAGGGTGGGGAAGTAGAAGGACGGTGTATTAGCCAGCACCTCAGCAAAGCAAAATGAAAAACCTTCGGCATTTCTTTTGCTTTGCTCTCGGTTTGCACTATCTTTCGATAAGATAGGTTGCACCTCGGCAAAGCAAAATGAAAAACCTTCGGCTTTTCTTTTGCATTGCTCTCGGTTTGCACTATCTTTGCCGCCGCAAAAGAATAGAAAGCCTTCACGCTGTCGGTTACAGCGAACAAGGCAATTAGAAAACTCAGACATACAATGAAATTTACTGAACGCGCAAGGCTTAATCTTTATCAGGTAAACGAAGAAGTACTCAAAGAGTGGGACAAGCAAGACCTGTTCCACAAAAGTATGAGCGAGCGCGAAGGATGTCCTTCCTTCGTCTTTTTTGAAGGCCCTCCTTCGGCCAATGGACATCCCGGCATCCACCACGTCATGGCACGCACCATCAAGGACGTGTTCTGCCGCTACAAAACCATGCAGGGCTTCCAAGTGAAGCGCAAGGCAGGATGGGACACTCATGGACTGCCCGTAGAACTCGGCGTGGAGAAGGAATTGGGCATTACGAAGGAAGATATCGGCAAAAGCGTGTCCATTGAAGAATACAATGCCCGCTGCCGTCAGAACGTGATGATGTTTACCCAGGAATGGACCGACCTCAGCCACCAGATGGGCTACTGGGTAGACATGGAAAATCCCTATATCACTTACGAAAACTCCTATATCGAAACCCTCTGGTGGTTGCTCGGACAGCTCTACCAGAAGGGACTCCTCTATAAGGGCTACACCATCCAGCCTTATTCTCCCGCGGCAGGTACGGGCTTGAGCTCGCACGAACTCAACCAGCCCGGTTGCTACCGCGACGTGAAGGACACGACCGTCACGGCGCTTTTCACGATCCTCGACCCCAAGCCCGAAATGGCGCAGTGGGGCAAGCCCTGTTTCCTTGCCTGGACCACCACGCCCTGGACGCTCCCCTCGAATACCGCACTCTGCGTGGGACCGAACTATACCTACGTGGCCTTGCAGACGTTCAACCCCTATACGGCTGAACCCGTCACGGCTGTGTTGGCGGCCGACCTCGTGAAGGCTTATTTCAAAGAAGAAGGCGAAAATGCCGACTTTGATGCCTACAAGGCTGGCGACAAGGTGGTGCCCTGGCGCAAGGTGGGCGAATGGAAGGGCTCGGAACTCGTGGGCATGCACTACGCACAGCTTATGCCCTGGGTGAAGCCCGTGGAGAAGGTGGACGACAACGCAGCCGACTTCGTGAAGGAATATGCTGCCGCTCATCCCGAAAAGTGCTTCTCGGCAGGGGTGGACCGCTTCGTTGAACTCGAAGAGCAGGCTTTCCGCGTAATCCCCGGCGACTATGTGACCACGGACGACGGTACGGGTATCGTACACATCGCCCCCACTTTCGGTGCCGACGACGCCAAGGTGGCCAAAGCGGCTGCCATCCCTTCGCTCTTCCTCATCAACCGCGCAGGCGAAACGCGCCCGATGGTGGACCTCACGGGTAAATACTACGAAATCGACGAACTCGCCGACAGCTTCGTGGAGACCTGTTTGAACAAGGAGGCCTACGCTCACCACGCAGGCGACTTCGTCAAGAATGCTTACGCGCCGGAGTTCAACAAAGATGGCAAGTACGACGAGGCTGCCGCAGCCAAGGCTGAGGACCTCAACATCGTGCTCTGCATGGAGATGAAGCAGGGGGGACTTGCTTTCCGCATCGAAAAGCACGTTCACAACTATCCCCACTGCTGGCGCACGGACAAGCCCGTCCTCTACTATCCGCTCGACAGCTGGTTCATCCGCAGCTCTGCCCTCAAGGAGCGCATGATGGAACTGAACGATACCATCCTCTGGAAGCCCGCATCCACGGGCACGGGCCGCTTCGGCAAATGGCTCGAAAACCTCAACGACTGGAACCTCAGCCGTTCGCGCTACTGGGGCACGCCGCTGCCTATCTGGCGCAACGCTGCCACCCGCGAAGAAATCTGCATCAGTTCGCTCGCCCAGCTCTACGACGAAATCGAGAAGAGTGTGGCTGCCGGCGTGATGGCTTCCAACCCCTTGAAGGAGAAGGGTTTCGTGCCTGGTGACTACTCCAAGGAAAACTATAACCTCATCGACCTCCACCGTCCCTACGTGGACAACATCGTGCTGGTTTCGCCTACGGGGCAGCCCATGCACCGCGAAGCTGACCTCATCGACGTGTGGTTCGACTCGGGTTCCATGCCTTACGCCCAAATCCACTATCCGTTCGAGAACAAGGAACTGCTCGACAGCCGCACCGTCTATCCCGCCGATTTCATTGCCGAAGGCGTCGACCAGACCCGTGGCTGGTTCTTCACGCTCCATGCCATCGCCACGATGGTCTTCGACAGCGTAGCCTTCAAGGCCGTGATTTCCAATGGCTTGGTGCTCGACAAGAATGGCAATAAGATGTCGAAGCGTCTCGGCAATGCCGTAGACCCCTTCGAAGCAATCAAGAAATATGGCTCCGACCCCTTGCGCTGGTACATGATCACCAACTCGTCGCCCTGGGACAACCTCAAGTTCGACGCCGAGGGCGTGCAGGAAGTGTCGCGCACTTTCTTCGGTAAGCTCTTCCAGACCTATTCCTTCTTCGCCATGTATGCCAATGTGGACGATTTTGATCCCACTGCCCCGCAGGTGCCCTTGGCCGAACGCCCCAGCATCGACCGCTGGATTCTCTCCGAACTCCACACACTGGTGAAGGAAGTGGCTGCCGCCTTCGACGACTACGAACCGACACGCGCTGGCCGCATGATACAAACCTTCGTCATCGACAACCTCTCCAACTGGCACGTGCGCCTCAGCCGCAAGCGCTTCTGGGGTGGAGAAATGGATGCCGACAAGCTGAGCGCTTACCAGACGCTCTATACCTGCCTGCTCACCGTGGCCAAACTCATGGCGCCCATCGCTCCCTTCTATGCCGACCGACTCTATGCCGACCTCACCGAAGGACTCGAAGGCGAAGCACCCAGCGTGCATTTGGCCAAGTTCCCAACCGCGTGTGAAGAATACATCGACCCCGTGCGCGAGCGCCGCATGAAACTCGCACAGACGGTGTGCTCTATGGTTCACTCGCTCCGCAAGAAGGAACAGGTCAATGTGCGCCAGCCGCTCCAGTGCATCTCCATCCCCGTCACGGATGCTTGCCTGCGCGAAGACTTGGAAAGCGTTTCCAAACTCATCCTCGACGAAGTGAATGTGAAGGAACTCCGCTTTGCCGATGCCGACATGCTCGAAAAGAAGGTGAAGTGCAACTTCCGCGTGATGGGCAAGAAGTTCGGCAAACTCATGAAGGCCGTGAATGCTGCCGTGCTCGCGCTCGACCAGGCACATATCAACCAGCTCGACCAAGCTGGTGAACTCTCGCTCGAAGTGGAAGGACAAACCATCACGGTGGACCGCGCCGACGTAGAAATCATCAGCGAAGACATGCCCGGCTGGACCGTGGCCTGCGAAGGCAGCCTCACCGTGGCCCTTGACCTCGAAATCACCCCCGCGCTCCGCAACGAAGGTTTGGCACGCGAAGTGGTGAAGCGCATCCAGGGCTTCCGCAAGGACATGGGCTTGCAAATCACCGACCGCATTGTCGTGAGCCTGCAACCCGTTGATGCCCTCCGCGAAGCCATTGGCGCATTTGGCGGCTATGTGGCCGAACAGGTGCTGGCCGACGCCATCGATTTTGCGGAGAATATGCCCGAGGGAGCGCAGCAGTTCGACTTCGAGAACTTCTCTGCCGCCATCGCTATCCGCAAGGCATAAATATTCTGACGAAACATAAGACGTGTGTGTTGTTATGGCCAATGCTCCAGGGGGAGTTTGCGCTCCCTGGGCTTGGCCTATTCAACCCCACTTCCTCCCCATCCTACTGTAACCCACAACCTTTAACCTATTTCTATCACTTACACCTTACACATCATGGCAGAAAAGACACGTTATTCCGATGAGGAACTCGAGGAGTTCCGCCAAATTATTTTGGAAAAGATGGAATTGGCTCGTCGTGACTACCAGCAAATGATGGACACGCTCACAGGCCGTAGTGGCAACGATGTCGACGACACGATGCCCACCTACAAAGTGCTTGAAGAAGGTTCCATGACCCAGACGAAGGAAGAACTGACCACCATGGCCGCCCGCCAGCAGAAGTTCATCCAGGGCCTGCAGGCCGCCCTGCACCGCATCGAAAACAAGACCTACGGCATCTGCCGCGTCACGGGCAAGCTCATCCCCAAGGAGCGCCTCCGTGCCGTGCCCCATGCCACACTCAGCATCGAGGCCAAGCAGATGCAAGACCGCAAGGCATAAGTCCCCCCCTCTCCGGACATTCCCTTGCGCTGCACGCGGCAGGGTTGAGGAAGCGTGGACAGAAAGAGCCCAGTCCCGTCAGCTCCTCTCCACCCTTCAACCCTGCCGAGGTGCATAACGCTCCGGCTTCTCCTACACACACCATCCATCCTTAGCACTGCGCGCAGCGCATCCCTTTTTCCTGTCCCATGACCCCTGTCCAAAAGCGCGGCTGGCTATCCCTGCTGCTCTGCATCGCCGTGGTCGTCATTGACCAACTCGTCAAGTTCGAAATCAAGACAAACTTTGCCCTCTACGAAAGTTACCGCATCACCGATTGGTTCCAGCTCGTCTTCACCGAAAACCGCGGCATGGCCTTCGGCATGCAATTCGTGGGCACCATGTTCCTGGCTATCTTCCGCATCGTGGCCATAGCCTTCTTCGCCCTTGTCCTCGTGCGATTGGTGCGCCGCAAGGCCCCCTGGGGCGTGGTCGTGTGTGTTGCGATGGTCATAGCCGGCGCTGCGGGCAACATCTTCGACAACTTCTTCTACGGACTCATCTTCAGCGAGAGCCTGCCTGCCGCCGCACCGGCCACCCTTGTCCCCTTCGGCGAAGGTTACGGCAGTTTTCTCACGGGTAGGGTAGTGGACATGTTCTATTTCCCCTTCTTCACCTGGCCCGACTGGGTGCCCCTGCTCGGCGGCGACGTTTTCTTCGGCGCTATCTTCAATGTGGCCGATGCGAGCATCAGCTGCGGCGCCGTTGCCTTGGCCCTTTTCTATTATCAGTACCTTGCCGAAACGGGCGTGTTCCGTTTGCGCTGCCACGCATAGCCGCCCCGTCGTTCCATCCAGTTTATTCTCCTTTTTCCATGTCGTCCAAGCACCTTCCCCTCCTTCTCCTCACGCTGCTGCTGAGCCTCCTTTGTGCCTGCAAGTCGGGCACGCCCCGCGATGTGCTCTCCGCCTCGAAGATGGAAGAAGTGCTCTACGACTACCACCTGGCCCAGGCGCTCGCCAAGACGGCACAGGGCGACAGCGTGCCCTACCAGAGTCGCCTGCTCATCGCAGCAGTCTACAAGAAACACGGCATAGAGGAAAAACAGTTTCAACGTTCCATGGAATGGTATGCCCGCCATACCGAGGAACTCGGCAAAATCTATCAGCGCCTCGCCGAGCGCATGGGCGACACAGCAGGGCAGGAAGCCGACGGTTCGAAGAAGAACAGCAAGGTAGCACTGAGCACGGGGACCGATACGCTCCTCCTCTTCCGCGCCCCCACCCACCTGCTCTTGCAGTCACAGGGGAAGAACCGCTACACCTTCGTCCACAAGGCTGACACCTCGCTCCAACGCGGCGACATGCTTCGCTGCACCTTCAACACAGCCGTACACCGTCGCGGCGGCACGCAGCAAGGCATCGCCCTGCTTGCTGTGCGCTATGCGGGCGACTCCATCGCCTACACGCAGCAGTCGCTCTATGCGGCAGGCCGGCAGACCGTCACCTTGCGCATCAACAGTTCGCGCAAGGTCGAAGAAGTGAAGGGCCTGGTCTATCTCGCATCACCCTGGACCGAGCGCCCCAGCCTCTTCACCCTCACAGACCTCACCCTTACCCGCATACGTCTGCACGACGCGCCCCGCGCGGACCACCCAGCGCCGGCTGCACCCCTTGCTCCCGCCGTCACTCCCGACAGCGCCGCGCAACCCGCCACGCGGACCGTGCGCCACCTTCGCGACAGCCTTGTCCGCGAAGAGCAGATGCAGAAACGCCAGCCCCATTTCAAATGATTGCTCCTCCCCGACAGATTGCCTTTGCCCGCCTCGTCCTCCCCGATGGCCGCGTCCTTCTGCGCCAAATTGTCCGTTTCGATGTAGAAGGCAATCCCGTGGACCATCACCCCCTAACCCTCGAAGAGCCTTTCACTGAATGGCGCAACGAAACCTATTGTTGGCCAGAAGAATAGCAGGGCAGCGCGCCTGCGGCTCTTCTGAAAGACATCTGTCTTGAAAGAAAATGCTCATGCCGAGCGTACAAAAAAAGACTACACGCGAAGTGTAGTCTTTAACTTTTGTGGGCGCTGACGGATTCGAACCGCCGACCCTCTGCTTGTAAGGCAGACGCTCT
>CAMGGA010000024.1 GCA_946055515.1 uncultured Bacteroidales bacterium | reverse complement strand
ACGGGTGTGCCCATCGAACCGAAACTCTCCATGCAGTGGTTCCTGAAGATGCAGCACTTTGCCGACCTCGCCCTGCCCCCCGTCATGAACGACGAAATCAAGTTCTATCCCGCCAAATACAAGAATACCTACCGCCACTGGTTGGAGAACATCAAGGACTGGTGTATCTCGCGCCAGCTCTGGTGGGGCCACCGCATTCCCGCCTACTACCTGCCCCAGGGAGGTTTCGTCGTGGCTGAAACGCCCGAGGAGGCACTGCAGTTGGCACAGGAAAAGTCGGGCAACGCTTCGCTCACGCTGGAGGACCTCCGGCAGGACGAGGACGCACTCGACACGTGGTTCTCTTCGTGGCTCTGGCCCATTTCGCTCTTCAAGGGCATTACGGAACCCGACAACGAGGAAATCCAGTACTACTATCCGACCTGCGACTTGGTGACCGGTCCGGACATCATCTTCTTCTGGGTGGCACGCATGATTATGGCGGGCTACGAATACACGGGCAAGATGCCTTTCCGCAACGTCTACTTCACGGGTATCGTGCGCGACAAGCTGGGCCGCAAGATGTCGAAGCAGTTGGGCAACTCGCCCGACCCGCTCGACCTGATTGCCCGCTTCGGCGCAGACGGTGTGCGCATGGGCATGATGCTGGCCGCCCCCGCAGGCAACGACATCCTCTTCGACGAGGCACTCTGCGAACAGGGCCGCAACTTCTGCAACAAAATCTGGAACGCCTTCCGTCTCGTGCAGGGCTGGCAGGTCGATGCCGCAGCCGAGCAGCCCGAAACGGCCCGCCTCGCGCTCCGTTGGTTCGGTGCAGAACTGCGCCGCAGTGCTGCGGAAGTGGCCGACCTCTACAGCAAGTACCGCCTGAGCGAGGCCCTCATGGAGGTCTACCGCCTCTTCTGGGACGAGTTCTCGAGCTGGCTGCTCGAAATGGTGAAGCCCGCCTACGGACAGCCCATCGACGCACAGACTTACAGCGAAGTGCTGGCCCTCTTTGACCACTTGCTCCACCTGCTCCACCCCTTCATGCCCTTCATCACCGAGGAACTCTGGCAACACCTGGCAGAGCGTGCCGAGGGAGAGAGCATCATGGTGAGCAAGCAGGATATCGCTGCGCCCGCCGAAGGCGACGCTGCACTGCTGGCCGAGATGGAAGCCGTGAAAGCAGTGGTAGTGGGCGTGCGTGCCGTTCGCAACTCGAAGAACATTTCGCCGCGCGAGGTGCTCGACCTGCAAGTGGTCGGAACGAACCCCGTGCCTCTCTACGATGGACTCGTGGTGAAGATGGCAGGCGTTAGCGGTGTGGCTGCCGTGCCCGCCAAGGGCGAGGGCGTCAGCGCGTTCATGGTGGGAACCACGGAATATGCCGTGCCTCTGGGCGACCTCGTGGACATGGAAGCCGAACGTGCCAAGGCCGAGGCGGAAATCAAGCGCCTCGAGGGCTTCCTCGCCGGTGTGCGCAAGAAACTGTCCAACGAACGTTTCGTGAACAATGCACCGGCCCAGGTGGTCGAACTGGAACGCAAGAAGGAAAGCGACGCGCTGCAGAAGATTGAGGCCCTGCGGGCACAGCTGTAATGCGCTGCCTTCGGGCGGAACTGATGAAAAACAACTGCGCTTGCTTGGACTGTATGGCCTGGGCAAGCGCAGTTTCTTGAAACGGTTGTCCCGGGAGGTGCTGTGCGCTGCTTCGCCCCTCCCGCCAACCATCCTGTATTCACTTCAAATCCCTTCGGGGCGCGCGGCGCCCTTTCTCTATCATGAGTCTTCGTCGAATATTGTTCTTCCTTTTTCTCTGCACTGGCTTGCTCGCCCAGGCGCAGCAGACCGATCTGGAAAATGCCGTGAGCGCGTATTTCAGGCAGTACACCTGCGAGGGCTACAGGCCCCACGATGCCATGCGGATGGACTCGCTCGTGACGGACGCGGCAGGCCACGAGGTGTGGGTCTATGCCAACGAACCCTTCTGCTCGCAGCCCTTCACGCCGCAATCGGTGAAGCGCATCTATGCGGCGCTCCAGCGTATGGCCCCCGCACCGTACAACACTTACCGCTGGACTGTCAGGAACAAGAAGGGACAGTCCATCGAGGACCTCGTGCCGAACTTGCTCCGTGAGGACGGGGCTGACCCCACGCGCCTCTGGGGCCCGACTTCCTACGCGGGACTGCCGTGGGTGAAAAACCTCTCGCTGCCCTATCAGGTGACGGCAGGACTGCAGAACCGCCATCTCTTCATCTGGCCGAGCCATGGGCGATACTACAAGAACGGGAGCTGGCAGTGGCAGCGCCCCTCGCTCTACTGCACCACGGAGGACTTGCTCACGCAGTCGTTCGTTTACCCCTTCCTCTTCCCGATGCTCGAACGGGCGGGGGCCATCGTGGCTTCGCCGCGCGAGCGGGACACGCAACGCGCCGAGGCGCTGGTAGACAACGACCGCAGTTCGGCGCAGGGTAGCTACGAGGAAACGGACCAGGCGGACTTTGCCTGGGAAAGTTCCGCCCCGCTGCAGGGCTTTGCACCCCCCGCGGGCTTGCTGACCGACAGCATCCTGCCCTTCCGCTCGGGCACTTTCCGCTCGGTGGCGGCCACTTCGCGCAAGTCGCGTCTGGCTTCGGCCACGTGGACGCCGCGCTTCCCGAAAGCGGGGCGCTACGCCGTGTATGTGAGCTACGCCACGCGGTCAAACAGTGTGCCCGATGCGCGCTACACCGTGTACCACCGAGGCGGGCGCACGCAGGTGCAGGTCAATCAGCAGATGGGAGGCGGCACCTGGGTCTATCTCGGCACCTTCGACTTCGACGAGGGGGCAACCAGCCAGGGACGCGTGGTGCTGACGAACCAGAGCAACTACCGCGGCGTGGTGACGGCCGATGCGGTGCGCTTTGGCGGTGGAGTGGGGCAGTGCGACCGCGGCACGGCGGGCACGTCGGGTTTTCCGCGTTTCCTCGAGGCCGCGCGCTACCAGGCGCAGTGGGCGGGACTCCCCGACACGCTCTTCAATTCCAATGCGGGGCAAAACGACTATGCCGACGACCTCCGGTCGCGCGGCAATATGCTGAACTACCTCGCCGGGGGCAGTCCGTATGTGCCCGGCCAGGAGGGACTGCGTGTGCCCTTTGAACTCTCCCTTGCCCTCCACAGCGATGCAGGGGTGCGGGCCGACCATGGCATCTACGGCTCGCTGAGCATTTGCACGACACAGGACGGGAATGGGAACACGGTCTATCCTTCGGGCCTGTCGCGCAAGGCGTCGTCCGACTTTTCCCAACTGCTGCTCTCCAACCTCACGGCCGACTTGTCCCAAAGCTTCGGCGTGGCCTGGACGCAGCGCGAACACTGGGACCGCAACTACGCCGAAACCCGCATGCCCGATGTGCCTTCGGCCATCCTCGAGATGTTTTCCCACCAGAACTTTGCCGACATGCGCTTCGCCCACGACCCGCTCTTCAAGTTTGCCCTCTCGCGCTCGGTCTACAAGACCATCCTGCGCTTCGTGAACTTCCAGCACGGGCAGCGCGAGTTTGTCGTGCAGCCGCTCCCGCCCCGCCGCTTTGCCGCCGTGCTTTCGTCAGACGGGACAGAGGCACAGCTTTCGTGGCAGGCCACGCCCGACCCGCTCACGCCCGGCGCGGAACCTACGGGCTATGTGCTCTACACGCAAATCGACAATGAGGGTTTTGACGGCGGCATGCTGCTCGGCTCCAAGGAAAAATACGACTGTCCCATTCGTCCCGGCCACACCTACGCCTTCCGCGTGACGGCGGTGAACGCCGGCGGAGAGAGTTTTCCCTCTGAAACCCTTGCGGTGTACTATGCCGGGCACGAGGCAAAGAGCGTGATGGTTGTCAATGGGTTTGAACGCCTGAGCGGCCCTGCCTACGTTTGTACTGCCGATTCGGTGGGCTTCGACCTCGACCGCGATTTCGGCGTGCCCTACCACTACACGACGGCTTTCGCGGGGCGGCAAAAGGAGTTTTCGCCCAGCGCGCCGCACACCGACGGTCCGGGCTCGCTCGGCTACAGCAGCCGCGAATGGACGGGCGACGAGTATGCGGGCAACACCTTCGACTACCCCCTCGACCATGGCGCGGCCATTGCCGCCGCCGGCTATTCCTTCTGCTCGGTCAGTCGGGAGGCTTTTGAGCAAAACGACCTTAAGCTCAAGCGCTATGCGGCTATCGACTACATTGCCGGACTGCAGGCCGACTTGCCCCAGAACCTGCGCAGCTATCCCGTGTTCACACCCGAAGTGCGGGATAAACTCGCGCACTATCTCTCGCAGGGCGGGTCGCTGCTGCTGAGCGGGAGCTACGTGGGCTCGGACAATGCCACGCGGCGCGACGACCGCAAGTTTATGGAGCAGGTGCTGAAATGCCGCTTCGACGGGTCGGCACAGGCCGACTCGACCGACTTCGTGAACGGGCTGAACCTCCAGTTCCTCATCTACCGCCGCCCCTGCGCGCTCCACTATGCGGCCCAGGCCCCCGATGCACTCCAACCGTCCGATGCCACGGCCTTCAACGCTTTCGCCTACGGCGGCGGGCAAGGAGCAGGCGTGGCCTATCCGGGCAAGGACTACCGCACGGTGACAATGGGCTTCCCCTTCGAGTGTATCCGCGATGCCGATGTGCGCCGCAAGGCAATGGGGGCACTGCTGAAGTTTTTGGTGGCTGATGGGCGTTGAGGTTCCGTAGAGAAAAAGCGCAGGCGAAACTTGGCACTTGAAAATAAATATTTACTTTTGCACGAAAGCTATTGATTAGCTCCTTAAATAGTAGCCATGCAACAACCCATACAACCCCATAATTTCTCCTTCGACTGGCAAACTTTCACCGACGAGCGCGGCTCGCTCTCGGTCTCGAACCTCGCAGACGGGGAGAGTCTTCCCTTCGAGGTGGGCCGCGTGTTCTGGATTACAGGCGTGCCCGAAGGCCAGAAACGGGGCAACCATGCCCACCGCACCTGCCACGAAGCCTTGGTTTGCCTGCAGGGAAGTTTTAAAGTGAAAGTGGACAACGGGAACGGCGTGAGTTTTGTGGAAACCCTTTGTTCCCCGCGAAAAGGGCTTTACATCCCGCCCATGGTCTGGTGCGAGCTGTACGACTTTACCCCCGATGCCGTTTGCCTCTGCCTCGCCTCCGGACCCTACGACAAGGAAGGCTATCTGGCCACGCTGGAAGCCTGGCAAGCAGCGCTGTAGGAATAACCCTTTCTCCTCATGAACTACGAATTGCAACCCTATCGGCCCGAACTTGCGCAGCTGTGGGACGAGGCGGTGGAGCGCGTGCGGCAGTGTTCGTTTCTCTTTCTCCGCGGCTACATGGATTACCACAGCGACCGCTTCACGGACTGCTCGCTGCTGGTGAAAGACGGCAAAGGCAAGGTGGTGGCACTGTTGCCCGCCTGCGTGCATCCCGCAAACCCGCAACAGGTGGTTTCGCACGCGGGACTGACCTACGGCGGATTGCTCCTCACGCCCGCTTGCCGCACAGCCGATACGCTGGAAATCCTCCGCGCCTGTTGTGACCATTACGCCGCGCTGGGGTTTGAGGAATGGGTCTGCAAACCCGTGCCGCACATCTACCACAGCTACCCCGCCGAAGAAGAACTGTATGCGCTCTTCCGGCTGGGCGCACGGCTGACGCAACGGAGTGTTTCGTCGGCCATCCGCCTTGCCGATGCATACGCCTTCTCGACGTTGCGGCAACGCAAGGTGAAGAAGGCACAGCGCTTTCCTGGACTCCGTCTGGAGGAGGACTTGGCCTATTTGACCGACTTCTGGTATGTGCTCCAGGAGGTGCTGCAGGCACGCCACGGTTGCGACCCGGTACACAGCTTGCCCGAAATCCAGATGCTCGCGCACCGTTTTCCCGGGCAAATCCGCCTCTTCGCAGCCATCGGCAGCAGCCCCGAGGGCGATGAGAAGCTGTTGGCAGGCTGTCTGGTATATGTGTGCCGCCGTGTGGCCCATGTGCAATACATCGCGGCTTCCGACGTGGCTTGCCAGAACGGCGTGCTGGACTGGCTCTTTGCCCAACTCCTCGAATGGGTGCCCGCCCATTGTGCCACGGTGGAGTATCTCGACTTCGGCATCTCCACCGAACGTGGGGGAACGTGGCTCAACGAGGGCCTCATTTTCCAAAAAGAAGGCTTTGGCGCAAGGGCTGTCTGCTACGACCAATATGTGCTGAGGCTGCCTTTGCCCCAGCCTCACCAGATATAAAAATGCTTCCCCATGGTACACTTTCTCCCGCTTCAACAAATCAACGCTTCGTTTGACCCCGAACTCTCCGCGGCTGTACAGCGCGTGGTGGAGAGCGGGTGGTATCTGCGTGGCGGGGAGAACCGTGCCTTTGAGGAGGAGTTTGCCCGTTATCTCGCCGTGCCGCACGTGGTGGGCGTGGGCAATGGACTGGATGCCCTCACGCTGGCGCTCCAGGCGGCGGCCGAACTGCAACGCTGGGAGCCGGGAAGCGAGGTGATCGTGCCTGCGATGACCTTCATCGCCACGGCCGAGGCGGTGCTGCGGGCGGGCTTCGTGCCGCGACTGGCCGATGTGGACGACCGTGCGCTGCTTACGCCCGAACTGGCTGAGGCGGTGGTGTCGGAACGTACGCGGGCCATCGTGCCTGTACACCTCTATGGCCATCCTGCCCCGATGGAGGATTTGATGCACTGGGCCCGCCAGCGAAACCTCTTTGTGCTCGAGGATGCGGCCCAAGCCCATGGTGCACAGCTCGAGGGGCGCCGCATAGGTGGCTGGGGACACGCCGCGGCATTCAGCTTCTATCCCGGAAAGAACCTGGGCGCCCTGGGCGACGGGGGCGCTGTGGCCACGGCCGACCGTGCGCTGGCCGAACAGGTGAGGCTGCTGGCCAATTACGGCGCAAAGGAAAAATATGTGCATGAGGTGGCGGGCGTGAACAGCCGGCTCGATGAACTGCAGGCTGCCGCCTTGCGCGTAAAACTCCGCCGCCTCGACGCGGACAATGCGGCGCGCCGCCGTGTGGCCCTGCGCTATGGCGAAAAGATACGCAACCCTTGGGTGTGTCTGCCTTACGGGGGTGATGCTGCGCAGAGTGTTTTCCACATCTATCCGCTCCGCTCTCCCCACCGCGATGCCCTGGCGCAGCACTTGGCGGCAGAGGGCGTGGAAACGCTCATCCATTATCCCATCGCCCTTCCCGACCAACCCGCCTTGCAGGCTTGCTGCCAGTTGTTCCACCCTGCGACCCCCATGGCTCAACGATGGGCCAAAGAAGAACTCAGCCTCCCGGTTTCGCCACTGCTCACGGAAGAAGAAGTGGACTTCGTGGCGGAAGCGGTGAACCGTTTCAGACCTTAAATGCGGCGTGAAACTACATTGTTTCACAGTGCCAACCATTCCATACTCTTTCAACTTTAACAGCTCTGCCTTATGACGCTCGACATTCTCATCTGTTCTCTCAACAAAGGCATAGTGCGTGTGCAAGACGTTTTGCTTCCCCCGCAAGAGGGCGTGCACTACATTGTATCGTATCAGTACACCGACGAACGTTATCTCGACCTTATCCCGGCCTGCCTGGAGGACCGCGACGACGTTTCTGTCTATAAATACAAAGGCCAGGGGCTTTCGGCCAACCGCAACCTTGCGCTCGACAAGGCAACCGCCGACCTTGTGATGTATGCCGACGATGATGCCCGGCTCTTGCCTGAAACACCAGCTGTCGTGAAGCGGCCCTTTGAGGAAAATCCCGAACTCGACGTGGCCTTCTTCTGTGCGTCGACCTACACGGGCAAGGAGCTGAAGAATTATCCGAAGAATGCGTTTCAGGTGCTGGCCATGCCCAAGGACTATTCCATCTCGGCCCTGGAAATGGTGTGCCGCCGCCGGAAGGTGCAGGGCAAGGTGCGCTTTGACGAACGCTTCGGCCTGGGCACGCAGTTCCTTACCTGCGGCGAGGAAGAGGTGTGGATCGAAGATGCTTTGCGCGCTCGACTGAAGATGTACTATTTCCCCGAAAAAATCGTTGAAACGAGTACGATGCTGAAGAAATCACTCGTGTATGTGGACCCCGGAGTACAGCGCAGCCGGGGCGCCATCGCCTATTATCGCTACGATATGCAGGCCTGGTGGAAGTGCTTCCTGTTTGCCTTCCACAGTGCCCGCCGCGGCTACTGCCATTTCTTGCCGATGATGCGCCACCTCGTGGAAGGCATACGATTCATGAAACGGACCAGTCGCTGACCGATGGATGTTGTTCCCCCAATAGAATTCCTGGTATGTACGATTGACGCGCGCATCCAGTCTGTGGCCGATATGCTGCTCCCGCCCCAAGGGGGAGTGGCCTGGCTGGTGGCCTGGCAGCTGAGCGAGGCGGAAACTGAGGCGGAAGCTGCCGCCTGGCCCCTGCCCGAAGCGTTGCGTAGGCGGCAGGACGTGCGTGTAGTGAGGCAACCGGGTCGGGGACTTTCCCGCGGACGTAACCTGGCTCTCTCCGAGGCACGGGGGGAATGGCTCGTGGTGAGCGACGATGATTGTCGCTATTCGGCAGCAAGCATCGAATACATTCGAAAGGCCATCCGACTTCACCCCGATGCGGCCGCGCTGCAGTTGCAGGCCACGGATCTCGAGGGTAATCTGCTGCACCCTTATTCCGCCCAGCCCTACGAATACCGGGCCCGCCCCTACGGCGCCTTTGTCAGTTCGTGTGAGCTGGTGTTGCACCGCACCGCTCCCGCACCGCAGCCACTTCCGCGCTTTGATGAACGCTTCGGTATCGGGGCATGGCTGGCCTGCGGTGAGGAAGAAGTGTGGGTATACCAGTGTGCAGCGGCGGGCGGACGTATCTATTACGAACCCTTCCCGTTCGTGGCCACGCCGCCCAACACGACGGGTACCCGCTTTGCCACCCACCCCGGCGTGCAGCGCGCCAAGGGCGGCGCGCTCTGTGTGATGCACGGGCCGTTGGGGGCTTTTCTCCGAGTAACGAAATTTGCGTGGAACGTGCCGCATCTGGGTCTTGCGCAGCGCTTGCAGGCTTGGGCACGCATGATAGAAGGCATTGTGTATGTTCTCACTCATCATCCCCTACCGTAACCGTCGCGAACTGCTGCCGCGTACCTTGCGCAGTGTGGTCCGTTCTTCTGTGCGCCCGGCACGCATCTACTTGGTGGACAACGGGAGTACGGACGCTTCGGCCCAAGTGTGCCGGGACTTCGCTGCGGCGCATCCCGACTTCCCCTTCGAGTTGCTCAGCGAGCCTACCCTCGGGGCGAGCCGGGCACGGAACCGTGCCTTGCAGCGCGTGGAGACGGAATGGGTCTATTTCTTCGACTCAGACGACGAGCTTTCCCCCGATTATTTCCAAGCCGTGCAGGAGGCGCTTGCGCAGCATCCCGAGACGGAAATGGTGGCCTGTGCCACGCGGATGGTGTTCGGTGACGGACATGAGCAGGTGCGGGCCGTGCAGCATTCGGCTTCTGTGGCCCACCAGATACTTTCGGGCCAGCTGGCCACGCAGGGGATGTTCGTGCGCACAGCCTTGTTGCGCCGCGTGGGCGGATGGAACGAAGCGTTGCCGAAGTGGAACGACTGGGAACTCGGCGTGCGCCTGCTGCGGGAAAAACCCGTCGTGCTGTGGTTGCCGGGCGCGTTTCACCGCATCTACCAGCATCCCGCGAGTATTACGGGCACAAAGTTCGCAGGGACGCTCCCGAGCCTTCTGCCCGCCCTTGAACACGTGGCTGTCTGCGTCGAACACGACGGGGAAGCCCGCACGGCATTGGCTGCACGCGCCATCATCCTGGCGGGACAGCTGAAGCGGCAGGGTAGTGCGGCCGAGGCGCGGCAACTGCTCCAATGGACTGAGGACAAGGCGCTGTTTCCCAAGAACATGCTGCGCCGCTCCTTCCTCTCCTTTTTGTCTGTCTACACCACCCTTGGCGGAAGAGGGGCCTGGCGCCTGGCACTTTATTTGTTGCAGCGGGAGAAGAAGGCTTGACGTTCGGGGGAGGTGAGGGCGCAGGCTGTTTCGCAGAACTTTTGCGGAGAATGCGTTTTTTTGAAGAAATCATTTTGTATTCCGCACATCATGTGCTATTTTTGCGGCATGGACAGAAAGAATACGTAGTGTTCTGAAGTCCTATCGCGACGCAGGGTGGCCTTGACGTGCTGCTCCGTGGGAGTTCTTCTCTATATAAGAATAGGTGTAGGAGTCGCTTCCGCTGCGTTACGTAGAAAGATAGCTGATTTGCGTATGAAACATTTTATTCTCCAATCCATCCTCACTTTGGGACTCGCTTTTGTTGCAGGTGCAGCGTTTGCGACAGATTTGTCTGCCTTGGAACCTGCCGATGAGCCTTTGGCTCCTGCTCCCCAAGTTGCTGCTGCATTGGATGATGCCGCTCCTGTTTCTTTGGCCATTTCGGGCAGAAACGTGCGGGTTACAGGCGCTCAAAACTGTACGCTCGAGGTGTTTGACATTACGGGCAAATGTGTGATGAGTGTGCGTGTCGAAAGCAACGACAAGAGCTTTACGCTTACGATGAGAAAAGGCTGGTACATTGTGCGCGTAGGAAAAGTGACGCGTAAGGTGCTGCTGCCATAGCGACGGACGATTCCCGCTTAACTGCCCTGAAAGTGGTCCCATCCAAGTTTAGTATCGACGCTTTGAGAAACCCCGAAACCCGCTACCAGGCTTTCGGGGAATTGGTGCGTCGGTACTCTCCGCAGCTCTACGTGCAGATTAGACGGATTGTCCAGTATCACGATGATGCGGACGATGTGCTGCAGAACACGTTCCTGAAAGCGTGGCAAAATATAGACAATTTCCGGGGCGATTGTATGCTCACGACCTGGCTTTACCGCATTGCACTCAACGAAAGTCTTTCTTACCTCGAAAGGAACCGCCGCACGGAGAGCCTGGATGTCGAGGAATGTGCCGCCGCACGGAGCCTGGAAAGTGACCCTTATTTCGATGGCGACGAAACGGAGCGCTTGTTGCAGGAGGCGATTGCTACCTTGCCCGAAAAGCAGCGCGTGGTATTCAACCTGAAGTATTTCGAGGAAATGAAATATGAACAAATGAGCGAACTTCTTCAAACCAGTGTGGGGGCGCTGAAAGCCTCTTACCACTTGGCGGTGAAGAAAATAGAGCTTTATTTCCATCATCTCGATTAAACCTTTTGCCACTTGCGGCGTCTATCCTTTACAATGCAACACCAGCGCCCGTGTTTCGTTTCCACAACCGTGCAGCTTATATGACTGCAACGCAAGGCGAACACCGCTGAAAACGATTCCCTTTTCCAAATTCATTCCGCTATGACGAACCCTTCCTCCCCCCTTCCCCCTTATTCGGGCCACAATCCGTTCCGGGTGCCGGCGGGGTATTTCGATACTTTTGCCGACCGCATGATGGAGCGCATCGCACAGTTGGAAGCTCCCACGCCCGTGCTGCACCGACTCCGCCTGTTGCCGTGGATTGGAGCAGCTTGTGTGGCCGCTCTGACGCTGCTGCTTTCGCATGTCGATATGGACACGAACCATGCTGTTGCGGGCAGTTCTTCCGCCTACGAAGAGCGGGCTGCCTCGGCTTACGAAGAACAATTGTATGATTATCTGATTGAAAACTCCCAGCTTTTGGCCGATTATGAAACAGATTATTGAACGCACTCCCCGACAGCTCTTCGTGGTGGTGCTTGGCTTGGCAGCGTGGATGCTGATTGGCGCCACTTGTCCCGCCTTGGAAATGAACCGTTCCGCCTTCCAGCCGCTGGGCACGCACTGCCCTCAGCCCGGGCCACCCCGGGGAGGGAAGAAAGGCGGACGCCCCGAACAGTTCAAAAAGGACCTTCAGCAGTATGTCACGAAGGAAGCAGGATTGACCAAAGAGGAGGCCAAACGCTTCTTCCCCGTGTATTTTGAAATGAAGGAAAAGTTGCATGGGCTCGAGCGCCAGAAGAACCGTGCCATCCGACAGGCTGCACAAAGCGGCAACGAGAAGGATTGCCAGCTTGCCTTGGACAATGAGTATCGGCTAAATTTGAAATCCTGCAAGATCGAGCAGGAATACAGCCAGCGGTTGGTACGCATTGTCGGTGCAAAGAAATTTGCGAAAGTGCGTGAAGCCGAGCATCATTTTGGACGCAAGATGTTTCACAGCATGGCTGGAAAGAGAAGACTCCGCAAGTAGGTGTACTGCTCTTTCTTTTTCCTAAAATATTTGAACAAATAGTTTTCTGACCTGAGAAAGGCTTTCCGTCATTTATGAGCATGGAAGAGAACAAGGCGGCGCAGCTGGCCCGCCAGATTATCGAGACTACCCGTACCCATCTGTTCCTCACGGGGAAAGCAGGTACGGGTAAAACCACATTTTTACGGCGCTTGCGGGAAGATAGCCCGAAGCGCATGGTGGTATTGGCACCTACGGGCATTGCTGCCATCAATGCAGGCGGTGTGACTATCCATTCCTTCTTTCAGTTGCCCTTTGCCCCTTTTGTGCCTGCAGTGGGCTACGACCGCAGCAAGGCATTCGCCATGCGCCCCGAAAAGTTGCGCATCATCCGTACACTGGACCTGCTCGTAATAGACGAAGTCAGCATGGTGCGGCCCGACCTGCTCGATGCGGTGGACGAGGCGCTCAGGCGCTATCGCAGAAATTCTTTGCCCTTCGGCGGCGTGCAACTGTTGCTCATCGGTGACCTGCAGCAACTGGCCCCCGTGGTGAAAGAGGAGGAGTGGCAACTGCTTCGCCCTTACTACGAAACACCTTACTTCTTCAGCAGCCAAGCCCTGCAGCGCACCCACTACGTGACCGTATGCCTGGAAAAGGTTTATCGCCAAACGGACACGCACTTCCTCGACATTCTCAACCAAATCCGCGAAGGCCATCCTTCGCCCGAGGTGCTCCAGCAGCTGGGAGCGCGCTATCTGCCCCAGTTTGAACCCAAGGATGAGGATGGATACATTCGCCTCACCACCCACAATGCACAGGCCAATCAGATTAATGCACGCGAACTGGGCCGCATTGCCTCCCCTTCCTTCACCTACAAGGCCAAGGTGACGGGAAAGTTCCCCGATTTTTCTTACCCCACAGAGGAAACCCTCGAACTCAAGCAGGGGGCGCAAATCATGTTCTTGAAGAACGATGCCAGCAAGGCTTATTACAATGGCATGATTGGCCGCATCGAGCGGATTGATGCGAAGGGTTTCACGGTGCGCCCACAATCCGACCCCTCGCGCCTCATCGAGGTGCAGCCCGAGGTGTGGACCAATGCCCGCTATGCGCTCAACGAAACCACGAAAGAGATTGAAGAAGTGGTGGACGGCACGTTTGAACAATACCCCGTGCGCCTGGCTTGGGCCATTACCATCCACAAGAGCCAAGGCCTCACTTTCGACCGCGTAGTCATCGATGCCGCTGCGGCTTTTGCCCACGGCCAGACCTACGTGGCGCTGAGCCGTTGCCGCACGCTGGAAGGCATCGTGCTGAGCAGTCCCATCACGGCCTCGGCCATCATCGCGGACAAAAGCGTGGAACAGTTTACCCAGCAGGCGCAGCAGGAGAAAATCGATGCTCCTTCGCTTCGCTCCATGCAGCAAGCCTACGTACAGCAACTTCTCACAGACCTTTTCAATTTTGAGCAAGAGCGCATTGCCCTCGCTTCGGTGGCCCGGATTTTCGAGGAACACCTTTCCTCGCTTTATCCCGAAACCACGCGCAAGGTGGTCTCTGCCTTGCGGCAATTCGACTTGGAAGTGATGGGTGTGTCGAGCCGTTTCCACCTGCAGTGTCGCCAGTTGTTGGAGAAGTCAGGTAACGTGGAGATCTCGCCGGAACTGCAAGAGCGCATCGACAAGGCTGCCAACTATTTCGGCAAACAGCTCGAGAACGTAGTTGCCCTGAGCCGTGAGAGTCTGGTGGAAGTGGACAACAAGGAAACCGCCAAGCGCCTCAAGTCGGCCCTCGATGAACTGCAGCAGAGCGCGGCGTTCCACAACAACCTGCTCTTCCAGATGGAAATGAACGGATTTACCACTTCGGGCTATCTGAAAGCGCGGGCCAAGCTCCTTTTGGACAAGGAGGGCAAGGATGAGAAATCCTCCAAGAAGGCAAAGAAGCAGAAGAAGACCAAAGAACCGAAGCCCAAGGCCGAGGCAGAGAAATATGCCCTTCCTGCAGAAGTGAAGCACCCCGTGCTCTACTACCGCTTCCAGGAGTGGCGCAAGCAGATGTCGCTGGAGCTGAAAGTGCCGGCATACATCGTGATGCACAACAAAGTGCTGCTATCGCTCTGTGCCTATCTTCCCTCCACAGTCGAAGAGCTCCGGCGCATCCCCTCGCTGGGCCAGCGCACGATTGACAAGTACGGTGCAGATATTCTCCAAATGGTGAAAGCCTACAAGAAGGAGAAGAACATCAAGTCCTGAGCGAGGTTCTGTCCTTGACCTTCTTGGGGTTTGGCAACAATACAAACGGTGCAAACTGTTGTGGCTGTTTACCGGACAGTAATGGAAAATATTGCTGCCTCCTTGATTCCGACTGTTTGCACAGACGGAGTCGAGGAGGCAGCTTGGTATGTTGCTGGGACCGGCTCTATAAAATAAGAATCAACGGGAGCTGTCCCAAATATCGAAGTCGTTGCGTTTCTCGCTGTATTCTTGCGTTGTGACAACTTTTTCCGAACTTTTCAGCGGGGGGTTGCTTTCAGCGAGAATGTGGGTTTCTGTGTGTAATGCAAACAAAGTAGTGTTCGGTTGCGTATATGTTTTCTTTGTGTACATGATGAAGAAAGGATAATTGGACGTGATCACTATCTGACAATAACCTTGCGGCCGTTTACGATATATACTCCAGAAACAGGCTTGGCCACCCGGCGACCGGTAAGGTCGTGAACGAAGGCAGAAGAAGCATCAGGCTCGTTGTTCGCTTCCTGAATACTGCTTTCAAGGTCAAAAAGCAAGGCCGCAGCTGTGCTTTCCGATTTGGGCACGGCCAGGTAAGCCGTTGAGGGCTTGGTCAGCGTGAAGGGACCGCCATTCTCAGCGCCCCAGTAGAAGCCCGGCGTATTGGTGTCGTCCACAGCCAATTTGTAGTAATAAACATCTTCGCCTGTTACTTCGGTTACATTCTCTGCCGTGCGGGTACCGTGGAGCCAATTGTTTTGATTTGCTTCGTTGCCAGGGTTCGTAGTCACGGGAGCATAGTATTTATTGGGAGTGCCTTTCAGCAGGAGTGCCGTTTGGGCGGGTACAATATCTCCCGCATGGTATGCTTCTACTGTGGTGATATAGCCAGCGCGTGAAGCTTGGGTTACCATCAGTCCTTGGAGCCCTTCGGGCAGTGTATAGGCGTTGTCGGCATTGTACAGCGTGGAATAGCCTTGCGTCACTTCGGGGATGTTGATGTTGTAGACTTTCCGGTAAAGCTGAATGCTGTTGTAGTATTCGGTACCATATACTGTATAATTGCCGAAGTATTTACCACCAACACTATATGAGATTAACCTGTCTGTCGTTTTATAATTCTGCAGTTTCGCATTGCCGTTCGTGTCAAACGTAATGGTCCACTTGCTGTTGTCCGAACTGCTTCCTAATACTAAATTCGTGGATGAAGCGGCAGCGTTCAAGTAGTTCCCCGCCGCATCCCGAAGTCTGTAATAGGAAGAAGTCTTTTCCAGAATAAAGCACAGAGGGGCTGTTTCGTTTTGGCATACCAGTCCATCCGAGAGGAAAGCCGAAGCAGCTTGTCCCTTGTTGCTGCTGATAGATTTGCACACTTGCTCTTGGGGCTCGCACACCAGGATATATGAACAACCCTCCAGCAAATCGCTTTCCTGCGTGACCTTCTTGTAGAGGAATGTTTGACTGTTCAAACTCACGACACTCAATTCGTAGGTGACAGTAGAAGCCTTGTAGGTGGCATCTCCAGCGTAGGTAGCTGAAATCGTGGATTTGCCCGTAGAACCCGTAGGCGTTACCTTACCCGTTGCTGCATCCACCGTTGCCACAGCCTCGTTAGAAGAGGCAAAAGTAATTCCCGTCAGATTGTTCGGATTGTTGAAAGTGGGCAGCGTCGGATCTTTGCCTACGAAAGCCACGCACGAACTGGCACTGAATGAAATCCCAGGGTCGGTGGTTCCAACTTCTTCGCTGCTACCGCCTCCTCCTTCGCCACCGCTTTCGCCGCCTTCCTCACGATAAGCGTAGAACTCATCGAAAAAGAACCGCTCAGTTTCCTTGGAGGCTGCAATTTTGATGCGAAGTCCCGAAGAAGCCTTGGAGATGTTTACAGTGTATTCCTTAAACTTGCCAGCAGTCAAAGAAAAACTGTTGGAGGAAAGCGTTGCAGAACCCGACTCTACAGAAATCAGGAGTGTAGTCGCAGCATCTTGCCCTGTAAATGAAGCAGCTTTAAAAACAATCTTTCCATTGCCTGTAATGTCCAAAGAAGGGGTAATTGCATAGCCGATTTCTGTAGATGAATAACCAAACCAAGCGCATTGGTATCCAGCGAAACCATCGTTAAACGACCATCCTTCCAGTTTGGCTACTATGTTATTTCTTGTGTCAGTAACATTGCTGCCAGACCAATTGGTTCCAGTACCGCCTTTGCCACTGCATCCGTCGAATGAATCGTACAAATAATACGTCGTCGTTTGCGCCGAAGCCGTAGCAGCGCTTATGCCACAGAGAGCCAGCAGGAGTAATTGTAGACAAAAACGTAAGCGTAAAAGTGTTGTCATGAATGTAAAGAATTGAATGAATTAGATAAGCGATTACTTGTCTGCAAAGTTATGCAAGGCAAGAGCAAAACAAGAGCTAAGGATTTTGAGTATGCTCTCCCGAAATGCAGTTTCTCCTGTCTCCAAGTGTACATGGATTTATGAAAAAAATCGAAAAATGTACAGTCAAGGGGAAGTATGGGGTTGTATGTGGGGCTGACTGGCAAAGTTCCAATCAGCGCACATAGTACTTCTTGCCGCCTGTCACGTAGATGCCCCGGGGAAGGGCGCGGAGTGCTTCGGTTGTCGAGGAAGCCATAGCGGCGAGTTGCCCCGAAAGCGTGTAAACAAAGATGAGGCCACTGCGGCCCGGAAGATTGGGCGAGGCAATGGAAGTCGCGTCGGGCACGCGGCGGAAGAGCGAGACTGCACCCTGCTGACTCGAGTAGCAGGCAAAGCGAGGGGCGGAATGGTTGTATTGGATGCTTCGTGCAGGATAGGCCACGCTGGCAATGGTAGCCTTGCCCTCGGCACTCACCTCGATGGTCCACCAGCTCGTTTCGCTTTCCGCTTGGCTGTCAGCGTAAAGTTTGTTGTCGTTTTTCGTCAAGGCGAGGTACACCGCTTCGGCTGGACTGAACAGCGACCAGCAGTCATCTTCCTGTAAGTCAAGTTCAAGGGCGTAGGGAAGGTCCGTGTCGCCCACTTCCGTGTCGATGTGCGGTGTGGCATCGTCCGAGGGGATGACTTCTGCCCAAGTGCGGTAGTCGCCCGACTGGGCAGACAGGGCGCGTCCCTTGTCCGTGCAGACAATGAGCACCGTTTCGCCCGAAGCCAGCGAACTCCCGTCAGTGACGAGTTCGTAGAGCGTGGATGGCTGGGGCATGCCAGTCACAGTAAAGGTAGCGCTTACCGTTTCGCTCACCCGCTGGCCGAGACGGGCGTAGGCTTCCACCTGTGACGTCTCGTTGATGACCAGTGTGGCCGGTGCAGCCACTTCAACCACCTCCGAGCTGCCAGGCTGCAGTGTGTAGCAAATCGAGGCATCGGGCGTGCCGCAGCTGATGGTTACGCGTGTTCCCGCCTCCACCGTGCCCCCTGCGGGCGTGAACACGGGGCATTCCACCTCCGTCACCTCTCCCATAGAAGCATCGTAGTTGTCAGGGTCAAAGGCAACCGAAGTCTTGCTGCCCCATACATACTGTTCCAGGCCCGGAAAGTCGATGAAAGGGTTGCGGTTGCCCTGGATTTCGTAGACAGCCTGTGCCCGTGCCGTTTCTTTTTCGCTCACGGGGTCGTCCTGAGCCCATCGCAGGAGCATTGTCAGCGCCCACGAGGCATAGGCCGGGTAGCTGTTGCCCGCGAGCATGGGCGACGACCACGAGGCGATGCGGTCTTCGTAGGCAGTGGCCATATAGAAATAAGTACGCGCGAAGTCGCCCTTGTACTCGTCGGCAGGTTCAAACACCGTGCCCGAGTAGCCGCTGAGCGAAGATTGCCCTAATTTGCTGAAGCCCCCCTCCGACTGGTACGTTTCGCCCTTCGTTTCGCCGAAGGGGTAGTTGCTTCTGCGGTTATTCACGTAGCCGTCGGTAGGGTAGAGGTGGTAGAGGTCCGTGTACATGGGCGAAGCATCCGAAAACCAGCTTTTCGGGAAAGAGTGCTCGCGGTTGTACGCGTCGCCCTCGGCCTTATAGTTCCGTCCCTGTTCCGGTCCGCCCGGGGTGTAGTTGGTGGTGTTGGAGTACATGTCCCAGATCTTTCCGTCTGGCCGTACGTCCGTCGATTTGAAATCCTCCCAAAGCTGGCTGTAGGAGCGCACCTTGTGGTCGCCGATGATTTGGAACAGGGCCGTTTTCAGCGC
>CAMGGA010000023.1 GCA_946055515.1 uncultured Bacteroidales bacterium | reverse complement strand
CGCTCGGGGTGCGACGGTCCGGGTCGATGCCGAGGCTCTCGAACGTACCCTTGAATTCCTTCGGGAGGTTGAATTCGAGCGGTTGCTGCTTGTAGTTCTCGAAGCGCTCGCGGGCGCAGCCGTGGAAGCTCTGCTTCGTGTCGAGGAGGTAGGAGGTTTCGTACCACACATCGCGCAGGTAATCGATGCCGAACTGGTAGGTAGCCTCGTCCAGCTCCACGAGAATCTGGCGCTCCTCTGCGGGATGGCCCAGCTTGATGAAGGCCACGCCGGCCTCCTCGAGGAGGTGCTTGAAGTCCTTCTTGTGCTTGTCGGCCACCTGCACCACGACGCCGGGGTTCTCCGCGAAGAGAATCTTCACGAGGTCACTCTCGTTGAACTTGTCCAGCTTCACCTCGAGGCCACCCTCGCTGTTGGCGAAGGTCATTTCGAGGAGCGTCGTGATGAGACCGCCGGCCGAGATGTCGTGTCCGGCCAGGATCCAGCCGTTCCGTACGGCCTCCTGCAGCGCGTTGAAGGCGTCGCGGAAGTATTCGGGATTCTTCACCGTCGGCACGTCGCTGCCCACGAAGCCCTGGCTTTGGGCAAAGGCAGAACCGCCGAGGCGGAGTTCGTCGTAAGAGAAGTCGATGTGGTAGAGCGTGCTCTTCTTGTCGTTCACGACCACGGGCTTCACCACCTTGCGGATGTCGCTCACCTCGCCGCCGGCGCTCACGATGACCGTACCCGGCGAAATGATTTTCTCGCCGCCGGGATACTGCTGCGAGAGCGAGAGGCTGTCCTTGCCCGTGGGCACATTGATTTGCAGGGCGCAGCAGAAGTCGCTCAGCGCTTCCACGCCCTTGTAGAGGCGTGCGTCCTCGCCGCGCTGCGAGCGGCAGGGCCACATCCAGTTGGCCGAAAGCGAAACGCTGTCGAGCCCTTCGGCGAGCGGAGCCCACACGATGTTCGTGAGGCTTTCAGCCACCGAGAGCACGGAGCCCGCTGCGGGGTCGGCGAGACCCGCCTGCGGCGCGTGGCCGATGGCCGTGGCGATGCCGCGGCGTCCGCGGTAGTCGAGTGCCACCACGCCACAGTCGGCGAGCGGCAACTGGAGTTCGCCTTGCGTCTGTTGGCAAGCCACTTTACCCGTAATGGAGCGGTCCACCTTGTTCGTCAGCCAGTCTTTGCAGGCCACCGCCTCGAGCTGGAGCACGCGGCTCACGTAGTCGTCGAGCTGGGCCGTTTCGTAAGTCACATCCTTGTAGCGGCGTTCCACCGTTTCGTCCACCATCACCGTCTTGGGCGAGTGGCCGAACATCTGCGCCACATCGAGGTCGAAGGGTCGCTTGCCGTCGGCCTGCTGGAAGGCGAAGTGCGCGTCGCCCGTGGTTTCGCCCACCACATACATCGGGGCGCGTTCGCGTTCGGCGATGCGGCGCACGTGTTCGAGGTGTTCTTCCTGGATGAGCAGGCCCATGCGTTCCTGGCTCTCGTTGGCAATGATTTCCTTGGCCGAGAGCGTCGGGTCGCCTATGGGCAGCTTGCTCATGTCGATGAGACCGCCGCACTCCTCGACGAGTTCGGAGAGGCAGTTCACGTGTCCGGCCGAGCCGTGGTCGTGGATGCTCACCACGGGGTTCACCTCCTCTTCGCAGAGGGCGCGCACGAGGTTGTTGGCACGCTTCTGCATTTCCGGGTTGGCGCGTTGCACGGCGTTGAGCTCGATGCCGCTCGAGTAGCGGCCCGTATCGACGGAGCTGACCGAGCCGCCGCCCAGGCCGATGCGGTAGTTGTCGCCGCCGACCACAACCACCTTGTTGCCTTTCTTGGGTTCTCCCTTCAGGCAGTCGCGCTTGGTGCCGTAGCCCACGCCGCCGGCGAGCATGATGACCTTGTCGTAGCCATACTTCTCGCCGTTCTCCTGGTGCTCGAAGGTGAGCACGGAGCCCGCGATGAGGGGTTGGCCGAACTTGTTGCCGAAGTCCGACGCGCCATTGGACGCCTTGATGAGGATTTGTTCGGGTGTCTGGTAGAGCCACTGGCGTACGGGCAGGATGTCCTCCCATTCGCGTCCGCCGTCGAGGCGCGGGTAGGCCGTCATGTACACTGCGGTGCCCGCGATGGGCCAGGAGCCGACGCCGCCGCCCATACGGTCGCGGATTTCGCCACCCGTACCCGTCGAGGCGCCGTTGAAGGGTTCGACAGTCGTGGGGAAGTTGTGCGTTTCGGCCTTGATGGAAATCACGCTCTCTATGTCCTTCACCTGGAAGTAGTCCGAAGTGGCGTGGTCGGCGGGCGCGAACTGCTCGACCACGGGACCTTCGGCGAAGGCCACGTTGTCCTTGTAGGCCGAGATGATTTTATGCGGGTTCTCCTGCGTGGTCTTTTTGATCATCGCGAAGAGCGAAGAGGGCATTTCCTTTCCGTCGATGATGAAGGAGCCGCCGAAGATTTTGTGGCGGCAGTGTTCCGAGTTGATTTGGGCAAAGCCGAAGACCTCGCTGTCCGTGAGCTGTCGGCCCAGCTGTTGTTCCACGCCGTGGAGGTATTCGATTTCGGCGGGCGAGAGGGCGAGTCCCTCCTGCTCGTTGTAGGTTTCGAGGTCGCTGATGTACTGGATGGGAGCCGGCTCAATGTTCACCGTGAAGATGTCCTGGTCCAGTCCGTGGTACATGCGCTGGAGCATGGGGTCGTGTTCGGCGTCCTCGCTCTCCACGGGGAAATACTCCTCGATACGCGCAATGCCGCAGAGGTTCATGTTTTGGGTAATCTCTACGGCATTGGTGCTCCAAGGGGTAATCATTTCGCGTCGGGGGCCTACGAACCAGCCCTCGAGGGTGGTATTCTCCTCCAGGGTGGCGTTGCCGTAGAGCCAGCAGAGCTCTTGGACCTCCTGGTCGTTGAGCTGGTGGTCTGTTTGTGTGGCAATGACGCTTTGCTGCGGAGTTCTGAAGAACAAAATCATATTGCGGAATTTTGGGGTTTTCGATTTAATTCTGCAAAAATAGTGCAAAGGAATTTCAGGGCAAAAGAAAAGGGAAAAGGATTTGCATTTGTGCGTGCTGCGGGGCCGGTTTGCAGTGTGGGCGAAGGAATCGTGGCGGGCATTTGTGCGATGCTGCTTTCTGTCGGCGGCTTTGAAATTTCTGTCGGCGGGATTGAATTTTCAATCGGCGGCTTAGAAATTTCAATCGGCGGCTTTGTATTCGGGAAATAAAACAGCGCCGCCCGACCCCTTCCGGCACGGCGGCGAGGGAGCGGGCGGCTGCGGGTCAGGGGTCCACGTCGTAGACCACCGCCACGCCCTTGTAGGCCGGCATGGCGCCCAGGGCCGTGCGGGCTTCGGCGAGCGTGCGGCGCACCGACGCGGGCGACCACTTGGGGTCGATTTTCAGCATCATCTGCCGCAGGTGGAGCAACTGCACGCGCGCCACGATGGGGCGGTTCGGGCCCAGCAGGTCGGTGCCGAAATGTGGACGCAGCCACAGCGCCATCTGTTCGGCCGCGTGGGCCACCACCTGTTCGTCCTTGTGTTTCAGGAAAATGTTGATCAGACGCACGGCGGGCGGAAAGCGGAATTCCTGCCGTTCGGCCCATTGGTCGGCAAACATGGCCTGGTAGTCGTCGCACACCACCTGACCGACCAAGGGGAGGTTGGGCTGCCGCGTCTGGAGCACCACCAGGCCGCGGCCCGAACGCCTCCCCGCGCGGCCCGCCACCTGCGCCATGAGCTGGAAGGCCCGCTCGTGGGCCCGGAAGTCGGCCATGTTCATCATCTGGTCGGCATTGAGGATGCCCACCACGCGCACGCGGTCGAAATCCAGTCCCTTCGTGACCATCTGCGTGCCGATGAGCAGGTTTTTCTCGCCCCGCTGGAAAGCCCCGATGAGGTCCTCGTAGGCCGTTCGCGAACGCGTGGAGTCGAGGTCCATGCGGGCGATGCGGGCTTCGGGAAACACCTTTTCCGCCGCCTCCTCGATGCGCTCCGTGCCGTAGCCCATGTCGCGCAGGTCGCGGCCCTCACAGGCGGGACACGCCGAGGGAATGTCGTAGATGGCCCCGCAGTAGTGGCAGACCAGTTTGTCCATGCGCCGGTGCAGCGTCAGCGACACGTCGCAGCGCGTGCAGCGCGGCGTCCAGCCACACTGGCGGCACTCCACCACGGGCGCATAGCCCCGTCGGTTCAGGAAGAGGATGGCCTGCTCGCCCGCAGCCAGGGCCGCCCGCACCTCGTCGATGAGACGCGGCGAGAAGGGCGTCGTCATCAGTTTCTTGCGGCGCAGTTCCTTCACATCCTCGACCACGATTTCGGGCAGCAAGACCTCGCCGAAGCGCTGCTTCATCTCCACCAGTCCGTATTTCCCCTCCAGGGCGTGGCGGTAGGTTTCGAGTGCGGGCGTGGCCGTGCCCAGCACCACCTTTGCCCCCGCCTGCGCCGCCAAGACGATGGCCGTGTCGCGCCCTTGGTAGCGCGGGGCAGGGTCCTGCTGCTTGAAGCTCGTTTCGTGTTCCTCGTCCACAATCACAAGGCCCAGGCGCTGGAAGGGCAGGAACACGGCCGAACGCACGCCGAGCACGAGCTGAGCCGCCTGCGGCCCGAGCTGCCGCTTCCACAGCTCCACCCTTTCCGCGTCGGGAAACTTCGAGTGGTACACGGCCATGTCCTCGCCGAAGACGCGGGCGAGACGCGAGGTAATCTGCGTGGTCAGGGCGATTTCGGGCAGGAGGTAAAGTACCTGTTTTCCTTGTGCCAGGGTTTCGCGGATGAGGTGGATGTAGACCTCCGTCTTGCCGCTCGAGGTGACCCCGTGGAGGAGGCACACCTGCTTTTCCCCGAGCACAGCCTTCACCTCCTGCAGGGCCCGCGCCTGTTGCGGCCCGAGGGGTTTCGGCAGTCCACCCTGCAAGGCCGTGCCCGCCGCCTGTTCGGCCGTGATGGCGGGTTTGAGGCGGGCCACCTCAGCGGCAAACGTGCGGAGCACACCCTTCTGGCGGAGGGCGGAGAGGGCCGCCTCGTGTCGCCCCTCCTCCGTCAGAGCGCGCTTCGTCACCGCCTTCAGGAGGGCCGCATTGTGGAGCGTCAGGGCCGTCGAAGCCCCCGCGAGGTCGAGGTAGCGGAGCAGCAGCGCCTCCTGGGCCGGGGCGCGCTTCAGCGTGTCGAGGAGGGCATGGAGGCGGCCTTCGTCGAAGAAGTCCTCCGTGAGCGCCACGCGCGTTTCGGTGCGCGGACGGAAGCCGCCCGTGAGCGTTTCCTTCACCCCGACGGCCCCGGCGGCCATCAGCCGGCGCAGGGGGGCCATCAGACGGCGCAGGGCCAGTTCCTTTTCCAGTGCCACCAGGGTCTTTCCCTTCTCCGTGTCGAGCGCGTCGAGCAGGCGACGTTCGAAGTCGGAGAGCGGGTGGGCCTCCTCGTCGAAGTCCACGAGGCGCACAAGTTGCGTTTCGCTTTCCAGCTTCAGTCCCGCGGGCAGTGCGGCCTTCATCACCTCCCCCTCGGCGCAGAGGTAGTACTGTGCCATCCATCGCCACAGGCGCAGCTGCGCGGGCAGCACCACGGGCCCTTCATCGACGACCTCTGTAATTTCCTTCAGCTTCAGCGAAGGGTCGGGCGGCGTGTCGCCCAGGGCCGTGACGATGGCCGTGTAGTAGCGTCGCGGTCCGAACTGCACGACCACGCGGCTGCCCACCCCGACGCGCGGGGCAAGGGCGGGGGGGAGCAGGTAGGTGAACGAGCCCTGGAGGGCAAGCGGGAGGAGGACGGTGGCGTACACGGCGGGAAGGTTTTGGAAAAGGGGAACAATGAAACCCTACGGGCTACCTGCCCCGCAGTGTTACGCGCGCGTTCCTTATATTATACAACTGGGGCGCGCGGGCGGGGTGTAGCGGCGAGGGTCTTTGCAAATGTAGTGTTTTCTCAGAGAAAATGCTTCTTCCAGCCACGCAAAGCTGCAAGAAGCATCGGACAAAGGGACCGCGCGAAAGGCGGCCGTAGCCGCCTGGCGGCGGAAGCGGGGGTACGGGGTCGGAAAGGCGGAAATCACTCTTCCCCCTTCTCCTCCCGCTCGAGAATCCGGAACTTTCGGGGCACGGGGGTCTCGAAGCGGAGGGGCTCACCCGTCATGGGATGGTAGAAATGGAGACGGAAGGCGTGGAGGGCCAGGCGGCCGATGGGGTTGTCGCCGTTGCCGTACTTCACATCGCCACAGACGGGGTGGCCGAGGTCCTGCATGTGTACGCGGATCTGGTTCTTGCGGCCCGTTTCGAGTTTCAGTTCCACAAGGGCGTGGCGGCCGTCGGTGCGCAGCTGGTGGTAGTGCGTCACGGCCCATTTCCCGCCGTTGTCGGTGGGCGAGGAATAGGTGAAATAGGCCTTGTTGTCTTTCAAATAGCTCTCCACGGTGCCCTGTTTCTTTTCCAAGGAGCCCGAGACGAGAGCCAGGTAGCGGCGGTCGGTGACGATGTCGCGCCAGTTGTGTTCGAGAATCTGCTCGGCCTCGATGGTCTTGGCGTAGACGAGGAGGCCGGAGGTGTCGCGGTCGAGGCGGTGGACGACGTGGGCGGTGCATTTCTGGTGGGTGCGGTGGAAGTAGTCGTCGAGCACGGACTTCACGCAGAAGGTGTGGTGGGCGGAGGCCATGCTGAGGATGCCGACTTCCTTCTCCACGACCACGATGTGCGGGTCTTCGTAGACGATTTTCACGAACTTCGACTTCAGTTCGCCCTTGGGCTTGCGCTTCGACACTTCGACGAGCCAGCCGGGCTGGAGCTCGAGGTCGTGCTGGCGCGTGTTTCGGTGGTTCACGCGCACGCCGCCGCCGCTGAGGATGGCCTTGGCGCGGTTGCGGCTGATGCCGTCGAGGGCCTGCTCGAGGAAGGCCAGGAGCGTCGTGGCCGTGCGCACGGTGAATTTGGTGTACTGGAGAGAGGAGGTGAAGGGTCGCATGGGGCTGAAATCTTTGGTTCGTAAATGCTTTCCCGCACCGCACGGGCACGGAAAACGGCTGCAAAAGTACAACGCGCCGCCCACTTCTGCAAATTTGCCCCGCCACTTCCGCACAAATCCGCACAGAAGGCGCAAACAGTGCGTATAAATTCACTGAAACCCAAAAATAATATACAAGAAGTTGCTTGTTTCGACCGAAATAGATACTTTTGCCGCCAAGTCGTTGCGACGCCCGCGCCGCTCCGACCGCATGAATCCAAGAAACCACACCGCCCCGAAGCCGCGCCGCCACACGACCGCGCCACGCTCCGACGACGGAAAACAAAACGACAAAACGTATGAAAACGAAGTCATTCCTGATCGCGCTCCTGCTGCTCTGCAGCTTCGCCACCACGGCCTTTGCGCAACTCCCCTCGGTGAAACTCAAGGACATCAACGGCAAGGTGGTCGACACCGCCACGCTCAGCAACGACGGCAAGCCCTTCATCATCAGCTTCTTCGCCACCTGGTGCAAGCCCTGCAACCGCGAGCTCAAGGCCATCCACGAGCTCTACCCCGAGTGGCAGGAGGAAACCGGCGTGCGCGTCATCGCCATCTCCATCGACGAGGCGCAGAACGCACAGAAGGTGAAGCCCATGGTCGATGCCGCCGGCTGGGAATACCAGGTGCTCCTCGACCCCAACAGTGACTTCCGCCGCGCCATGGGCGTGAACCTCATTCCCCACGTCTTCGTCATCGACGGCGAAGGCAAGGTGGCCGAAAGCCGCAGCGGCTACACCGACGGCGGCGAGCTCCACCTCATCGAAAAAGTGCGCGAACTCCTGGGCGAATAACCGCCGCAGTGCAGGCTCTTCGTGACGGCGCGCCCCGCGTGCCGGCCTGGGAAGCCTGCACGCTGCTTTTCTGCCCGCACCCTCCCCATACTCCTTATTATATAAAGCACACAGACACATGAAAAAGTACGCCACGCTGGCGGCCCTCGCCCTTTCATCCGCCCTCGCCCTCCACGCTCAACAGACCGACGGCGGCAGCGCATTCACCCTGCACGGCAGCGTGCAGAGCGACATTCTCACGTTCCCCCAAGAGGACGAACGCATCGGCACGGGCACCTACAAGGACGACTTCATGACCAATACCTACGCCGAACTCCACCTCCTCAACAAGTACATCCAGGCCGGCGCGCGCTTCGAGTTCCTCGAGCACCCCATGCCCGGCTTCGAACAGGACTTCAAGGGCTGGGGCGTGCCCAACTTCTACGTGAAGGGCAGCTACAAGGGGGCTGAGCTCACGCTGGGCGACTTCTACGACCAGTTCGGCTCGGGACTCATTTTCCGCACCTACGAGGAGCGCTCCCTCGGCATCGACAACTCGCTCCGCGGCGCACGCCTCGTGCTGAAACCCTTCAAGGGCGTCACCCTCAAGGCCCTCGGCGGACAGCAGCGCCACTATTGGCACAAGCGAAACCTCAGCTCGTCGAAACCCTTCACCTGGGGCGGCGACCTGGAGCTCAACGTGGACCAGTGGGTCAAGGCCATGGACGAACACAACACGCGCCTGACCCTCGGCTTCTCGGCCGTCAGCAACCACGCGGGCGATGAGCCGGACATCCTCGTCATCCGCGACGGAGCCACCGACCCCGCCACGGGCGTGGCCCTGCCCCAGGCCTACCGGCTCAACATGCCGAAAAACGTGGGCGCCTTCGACGTGCGCGCCAACCTGCAGACGGGCAACTACAACTTCCTCGCCGAATACGCCTGGAAGGGACACGACCCCTCGAGCGCCAACAACTACACCTTCCAGAAGGGACAGACGCTCCTACTCTCCGGTTCCTACTCCAAGCGAGGCATGAGCGTGCTCCTCCAGGCCAAACGCAGCCAGGACATGGCGTTCCGCTCCCAGCGGACCCTGACGAACGCCTCGTCGGCCTGCTATATCAACCACCTCCCCACCTTTGCCTACCAGCACACCTACGCCCTCGCCGCCCTCTACCCCTACGCCACGCAGATGGCCCCGGGCGAATGGGCCTTCCAGGGCGAACTGGGCTACACCTTCAAGCGCAAGACGGCCCTCGGCGGCAAGTACGGCACCCACGTGAAGCTCAACGTGAGCCACGTCCGCGGCATCGACCAGCAGGCCGGCCCGGGCCACACCAACGAGGTGGGCGGCAACGGCGCACAGTCGGACTTCTTCAAGATGGGCGACGAAACGTACTACCAGGACATCAACGTGCAGGTGGAGAAGAAGCTCAACAAGCAGCTGAAGCTCAACTTCATGTACTCCAACCAGCGCTACAACCAGCTCATCGTCGAAGGCCACGGCGAACGCGCCGTGAAGAGCCACATCTTCGTGGCCGAGGGCAAATACCAGTTCTCCCCGAAATACACCCTCCGCGCCGAGGCACAGTACCTCCACACGAAGCAGGACCAGAAGGACTGGCTCTACGGACTCATCGAGCTTTCCGTGCTCCCCCACTTCATGTTCACCATCAGCGACCAGTACAACGGCCACGTGCCCTACTTCAAGGCCAACGGCTCTGAAGATGCCTCGCGCGGAACGCACAAGGAGCACTACCTCCTCGGCGCCGTCACCTACACCACCGGCGCACACCGCCTACAGGTCAGCTATGGCAAGACGCGGGCCGGCTACAACTGCAGCGGAGGCGTGTGCCGCTTCGTGCCGGCGTCCAAAGGCATGCAGGTGAACTATACTTTCAATTTCTAAACTCCCGCTCCCCAAAGCATAAACCTCCCTTTTCATGAAACCATTCCATTTCCTCTCTGCCCTCGCCCTGGCTTCGGCTGCACTCGTGGCCTGCGAGAATGTCGATGAGCAGGACCGCTTCGACGGCCCCTTCGAGGCCGCCGTGCAGAAAAACGTGCTCATCGAAGACTTCACGGGACAAAGATGCTCCAACTGCCCCCTGGCCACAGAGAAGATACACGAAATGCAAGAAGCCTTCGGCAAGGAACACATCGTGGCCGTGGCCATCCACGGCGGTGCGCTCGGCGTGAGCGAGACGGACAAGCCCGCCGTCGGCCTCGCCAATGAGCAGGGCGAACAGCTCTATTCCTACTGGAAGGTGGAGACGCAGCCCAACGGACTCGTGGACCGCGTGGGCGGACTCAAGGACTTTGCCGAATGGATGGGCGCCGCCGTGCCCCGCCTCTACCAGACGCCCAAGGTGCAGCTCTCCGCCACCGCCTCGGTCGACGAGGCCACGCGCCAGCTCAGCCTCCAGGTCAGCGCCACCGCCACCGAAGACCTCCAGGGCAAGCTCCAGGTGTGGCTCACCGAGAGCAATCTCGTGCGCATCCAGACCCTCCCCGCCGAATGGGGCGGCGGAAATAAGAAGGACTACGTACACAACCACGTGTTCCGCACCTCCGTCACCGACCTCCACGGCGAAGCCCTCGCCCTCGGTGCCGGCAGCCCCGAACAGCGCCAATTCACCTGCACCCTCGCCGAAACGTGGAACCCAGCCGAGATGGCAGCCGTTGTCATCTACTACAACGATGCCGAAGGCGTGCTCCAGGTCATCGACCTCCCGCTCCAGGGCCAATAAGCCCCAGTGCCGCATTACCGGATCTACTCATTCAAAAACCGAATAGCACATGAAGAAATTTTTTACCCTCTGTCTCTGCGCCCTCCTCGGCGCAACGCTTGCACAGGCCCAGGTGAAGGTCACCTGCGACGGTAAGGAAGTGAAAGACGGCGACCGCCTCACCTTCTACGCCCACGAAGACGACTTCGGCGAAATGGTCGCCGGTCCCGCCATGGACCCCACGTTCAAAAACACCACCGATGCCGACTTCGACCTCACCGTGGAGGTGAAGACAAGCGACAATGCCAAGAACGGCGGCCTCAACTGGTGCGGAATCACCATGATGTGCCAGGACATCAAGGGCGGCTACGAAAAGCGCACCGGCAAGCTCATGGTGAAGGGCTTCGGCCTCTACATGCAGCTCCACGGCCACTTCGACGAAGGCAAGTTCGACACCTACGAAGCCGAAGTCACCGTCTGGAAGGGCTCTGAAAAGCTCCTCACCTTCACGGAAGTCTTCGTTTACGACGGCAAGGACCACACCGGCATCGACCACGTCAGCGCCTCCCGGCCCGTACGCTTCGACGGCCAGTCCCTCCGCTACAGCTTCGACACCGAAGCCACACGCACCCTCACCCTCTACGGCATCGACGGCAAGCAGGTGCGCACCGAAGTCCTCAGCCAGGGCAACGGCAGCGTGAGCCTCGCCGGACTCAAGGGCGGCGTCTACGTGTACCGCCTCACCGAGAACGGCCGCACCCTCCAGGGCAGCAAGGTAGTTGTGCGCTAAGCCGCACCGGCCCACTCCCCCTTCCACAGACAACAACGGGCGCAGCCTCCAACCGGGCTGCGCCCGTCATTTTTCAAAGGCCGGAAATAACCTTTTCACTGACAAAATGAAAGCCCCGGGCCACCGGAAAGCCCAAAACGTAGACAGACCAGCAGATTTTGGAGGAAAAAATTTGCACACAAAGATTTAACCACTACCTTTGCCGCGCACAAAATCTATTTTCCGCTTTTCAGAATTCACAAGTTAAACTAAATACACAAGCAACATGAAGAAATTTTTACTCTCCCTGGCTGCTGTGGCCATGCTCGCCGCTCCCGCAAGCGCACAGACAGTCAAGAAGGCTGCAAGCCCCTTCAGCCTGAAGAAGACGGAGAAGGTTGCACTCCCCTTGGACCGCAAGCTCAACATCAACGGCAAGACGTTGCAGGGCATGACGCTCCGTTCGGCCAACCTCTTCTCCCGCATGGACGACGCCCAGCGTTCGCACAAGGAAATCAGCTACCAGGTAACGGGTCTCGAAATGCAGGAATGCGGCCTCTGTCCCCTCTTCAAGCCCGGTACGCTCGCCCAGAAGGGCCTCAGCGGCTACGGCTTAGCACAGATATTCTACGGCGACATGCTCTCCCGCTACGCCGGCAACACCATCACTTCGCTCAACTTCGCCATGTGGCCGGGCAACTACTCTAACGGCTTTGCCTTCATCATCGACGCCATGACGGGCAAAGCGCTTTGGAGTGCTGATCTCAGCAACTATCAGTTCATCGATGCCAGCACGGGCGAAATCCACATGAACTCTATCCCCTGCGACTACGTGCTCACAGGCGAAGAGAAGACGCTCATCATCGGTTGGGCAGCCGACTACGCTCCCAATGCCAAGCTCGACCCCTACGCTAAAACATACGAAGGCATGATGCCCCTCTACGTGGACAACACGGGCGCAGCCCAGGCCGGCCTCATCTTGGGCAAGGACGCACAGGGCCAGATGGGTGTCATCGCCGATGCCAGCGAACTCGAGGACGAGAACAAAAACGTGTTCGCTGCCGCCTCTGTCATCTACCTGACCACCGAAGGCGAAGCCGGACTGAAGGACAACGACTCCTACCCCGCCTCCATCTCCACCGTACGCGGCAAACTCAACAGCAGTGAGCAGCCCCAGACGCAGCTCATCATCGCCAACCTCGGCCTCGACAGTCTCAAGTCGTTCGACTACACCGTACAGGTGGGCGAAAACACGTACAGCAAGAGCGTAACCCTCAAGCAGCCCGTACATTTCTACGGCGCTACCGCCATCGACATCCCCACTGTCCTCGCCGAAAAGGTTGGCAAGAACATCGGTACGCTCACAGTGACCAACGTGAACGGCGTGGCCGACGAATTTGCTGAAAACAACGACAACCTCGTCAAGGGCTATGTCTACACCTTCGGCGCCAACGCCTTCCGCCGTATGCCCGTGATGGAAGAGTTCACCTCCAACACCTGCGGCTGGTGTCCTTACGGCATCTGGGGCCTCCGCGACGCAGTCAAGGAATGCAGCGACAACGCTGTGGCCATCGCCATCCACACGACCTTCAACCCGCAGCTGGGCGCCGACCCCCTCACCTCCGAGTCCTACGGACCCGTCGTCAAGAGCTACGCAGAATCCCTCCCCTCTGTCCTGCTGAACCGCGAAGTCATGCAGCACCCCGCCGACATCGCACGCTACGCCCGCGCTTTCAGCGGCCAGCTCTGCGAAGCCAACCTCAACCTCTCGGGTGCCGTTTCTGAAGGCATGACGAGCAGCTCCATCGAAGGCCAGCTCAAGCTCAACTTTGCCTTCGACGTGAACGAGGGCGAGTATGGCGTGGCTTACGTAGTGAAAGAAGACAAGGTTGAAGGCGTTCGCCAGCTCAACTACTTCGCCTTAAACTACTACCAGAAAAACAAGCAGTTCTCCGACGAAGAAATCATGGAAGCATTCGGCTGGACCCAGGAAATGCTCGACTATGCCAAGAACGCCGTAGTTTCCAACAATAACTACTGGAGCGAAGCTCCCATGGACCACGTAGGCGTGTGCATCGTTGACGGTGAAGGCAACGCCAACCCCGGCGGCAAAGGTGTCCCCGTGCCCGCAGTGAAGGCCGGCGAAGAGGTTGTCCTCGACTTCTCCTTCGACGTTCCCTCCCGCAAGAAGCCCGCTGTAAACGCTGAAAACCTTAGCCTCGTGGCACTCCTCATCGACCAGCAGTCCGGCGTGATCGTGACCGCCGCTGAAGTGAAGCTCACCGAAGAAGGCCAGGAATCCGGTCCTTCTGCCATCGAAACCGTTGAAAACGCTGAAGCTGCCTCTATCGCAGTGGCTGAAGGCGCATTCACCGTAACGGCCAACAACGCTGTCGCCGAAGTCTACACCGTAGACGGCAAGCTCGTGAGCAGCTGCACCGTAAACGGCACGGCTTCTCTCCCCACCTTCGGCACGGGTGCCTACGTAATCCGCGTGAAGGCTGACGGCAAGGTTATCACCAAGAAGGCAACCTTCTAATCCAGAAGATTAGTTCCCCATTTACAACACACAGACTGCGGCGCGCCCGATTTTCGAGCGCGCCGCTTTTGCGTGGATGGGGGCGAGGAGAAGCGAAGGGAAGGGGAAACGGGCCGCACGCTCGCGGGGAAATAACAAATCGGCACATAGAATTTCCAACTCCGCCTACAGGATTTTCAATCCCAGGCTTTGGATTTTCTATGTGCCGATTTGTGTGGCTCTTGTGCGAGGCCGTGGGGGTCAGAAGTCGGAACCGCCGTCGGAGGAGCCACCGAAGTTACCGCCGCCCTGGAACTGGCGGTCGCCCGGACGCTGGCCGCTGGGGCGCTGCTGGGGACGTGGCTGGCCCTCGAAACCGTTGCGCTCGAAGACGACCACGAGCTGCTGCGGGGTGAGGCGGTCCTTCATGCGGGTGAAGTATTCACGGCGGAGGGCCAGGGTCTGCTCTTCCGCGCCAAACATGCGGGCGAGCCGCTCGATGGCTTCCATTTCCGTCATTTCTGCACGCTTCTTCCCTTCGCCTTCAGCGCGGGCTGGACGGCCCATGCGGGCCACGGCGGCGAGGGTGTCCTGGTACTCGGCGTAGAGGGGCACGAACCACTGCTGCGTCTCTTTGTCGAGCTTGAGGCGGCCGGCCATGCGTTCGGCGCGCTTCAGCGTGCGTTCCTTGCGGTCTTTGGGCGAATCGCCCTTCCGGGGGTTTTCGGCCTGCTGTGCCGACGCTCCGAGCGTAAGCGTGAAAGCGGCCAGGAGGAGGATGAACATTCGTTTCATGAGATGAAATATTTTGAAGTGAGTTTGTGTTGTTTTCCCCTTGGGGAGTGACTAATAGACGCGGTTTGGGCGAAAAAGTTTAACTGAAAGGCCAAAAAAACAAGGGAAATCGGATTTTTTTCGCCTTTTCTTGAAAAAAAAGAGGGAAAACCTTTGTTTTTCCCAAACGAAGCCGTACTTTTGCAGTGTGTTTTTCATAGTAGTGCAGTAGGGCTTGTGAAAGTCCAACCTGCAATAATACTAAAGAAAATGTGTTCGCATTGGCTTGAGAAAGTCGGTCGAATTCATCATGGTAAATGTTTTTAATGGTGGTGCGTCAGTAATTTTTTAATTATTGGCGCACTTTCGTTATACCCGTTTCCCGCCACCCCGCCGCCCGGCCGGCGACACGCTGCGGGGGCTCGCTGACGGCGCGGCAAAAAAGTTTTTCCTTTTTCTTTTGCCCTTCGCGCTCCAATCGTTACTTTTGTCTACCGGATTCCCAAACACAGCAACAGAAATGGACATTGTAGAAAGATTCTTGAAGTACGTGGGCTTCGACACGCAGTCGGCAGAGGATGCCGGCCAGACGCCGAGCACGCCCAAACAGCTGAAACTCGCTGAATATCTCACCGAAGAACTCCGCCAGCTCGGACTGACCGAGGTGGAAATGGACGCGAACGGTTATGTCTACGCCACGCTCCCCGCCAACACGGAGCGGCCCGTGCCGACCATCGGCTTCATCGCGCATATCGACACGAGCCCCGACTGCTCGGGCTGCAACGTGAAGCCGCGCATCGTGGAGAACTACGACGGCGCGGACATCGTGCTCGACGCGGAGGCGGGTCTCACCACGTCGCCCAAGAAGTTTCCCGAACTCCTCGACCACGTGGGCGAAGACCTCATCGTGACGGACGGACACACGCTGCTCGGCGCCGACGACAAGGCGGGCATCGCCGAAATCGTCACGGCTATGGAATATCTCCTGGCCCACCCCGAAATCCAACACGGCCGCGTGCGCGTGGGCTTCAACCCCGACGAGGAAATCGGACTGGGCGCCCACAAGTTTGACGTGAAGAAGTTCGACTGCCAGTGGGCCTACACGATGGACGGCGGCGAACTCGGCGAACTCGAGTATGAGAACTTCAACGCGGCCTCGGCACGCATCGAGGTGGAGGGCGTGAGCGTTCACCCGGGCTATGCGAAGGGCAAGATGGTGAACGCCGCTCGCGTGGCGGCGGAATTTGCCGCTCAAATGCCGACCCACGAAACGCCGGAACAAACGGCCGAATACGAGGGCTTCTTCCACCTCCTCGGCCTCGAGGGCAACGTGGAACGCGCACGCTTGAACTACATCGTGCGCGACCACGACCGCACGCGCTTCGAGCAGCGCAAGGTGTATCTGCAAAAGGCTGTCGAATGGTTCAACCAGAAGTATGGCCGCGAGGTGATGCGCCTGGAACTCCACGACCAGTACTACAACATGCGCCAGCAAATCGAACCTGTGCCGCACGTGGTGGACATCGCAGTGGAGGCCATGAGGGCTTGCGACATCACGCCGCGCGTGCGGGCTATCCGCGGCGGCACGGACGGGGCGCAGCTCTCGTTCATGGGCCTGCCTTGCCCGAATATCTTCGCGGGTGGACTGAACTTCCACGGCCCGCATGAGTTCCTGCCCATCCCTTCGCTCCGCAAGGCTTCGGAACTGGTGGTGAAGATTGTGGAACTGACGGCTCAAAAAGATTTTTAAGATTGCTTTTGTCCGCTACGGACAATGCAGCTTGTCGCTCTGACATTTGGCCCACGCTTCCACGTGGGCCTCTTTTTCCCCTTTATTTATCCCGGCCCTCTCCCTCCCGACCGACCGCTGCGCCCTGACCCCTCCAAGCGGGGAAGGGCTCTCGCGGGGGACGGGGCTGTTTTCCTCACCGCCAAGCTGGCACACGGCGCGGCGGCTTCGCACCCATAAAGCCCTGTACATGGAAAATCTTATCTCCGACCTCGCCCTTATCCTTATCTCTGCGGGCATCGTGACGCTGCTATTCAAACGCCTCCGCCAACCGCTGGTACTGGGCTACATCGTGGCGGGTTTCCTCGCCGGACCGCACATGCCCTACACGCCGACTGTCACCGAGACGGCGAGCATTCAGACGTGGGCGGACTTGGGCGTGATTTTCCTGATGTTCACCCTGGGCCTGGAGTTTTCCTTCAAGAAGATCGTGAAGATGGGCATGGGGCCTGTGGTCGCGGCCTGCCTCACGATGTTCTGCATGATGAGCGTGGGCAGCGGCGTGGGGCATCTCTTCGGCTGGGGCAACATGAACAGCCTCTTCTTAGGGGGCATGCTGGCGATGTCGAGCACGACGATTATCTACAAAGCCTTTGACGACCTCGGGCTGCGGCAAAAGAAGTTTGCGGGGGAGGTGCTCAGTGTGCTTATCCTCGAGGACATCCTGGGCATCTTGCTCATGGTGGTGCTGAGTGCCGTGGCCGTGAGCCGCCAGTTCGAGGGCGCGGCCCTGGCGGGCAGCCTGCTGAAACTGGCTTTCTTCCTCATTCTCTGGTTCGTGGTGGGTGTCTACGTGGTGCCCCTGTTCCTGAAGAAGACGCAGCGCTGGATGAACCGCGAAACGCTGCTGGTGGTGAGCATCGGCTTGTGTTTTCTGCTCGTGATGCTGGCCGAACGGGCGGGCTACAGCGCGGCTTTCGGGGCTTTCATGATGGGCAGCATCCTGGCGGAAACGATCGAGGCGGAGAGCATCGAACGGGTGGTGTCGCCCGTGAAGGACCTCTTCGGGGCCATTTTCTTTGTCTCTGTGGGTATGCTGGTGGACCCGGCCGTGATTGCGCAGTACTGGCTGCCGGTGCTCGTGCTCTGCGGGGCCATCGTGGTGGGGCAGGCCGTGCTGGGCTCGACGAGTTTCTTGCTTTCGGGGCAGCCGCTGCGCACGGCCGTGCAGTGTGGTTTCTCGATGGCGCAGATTGGCGAGTTTGCCTTTATCATTGCCTCGCTCGGCACTTCGCTGGGGGTGACGGACCAGTTTCTCTATCCCGTGGTGGTGGCGGTGAGTATCATCACCACTTTCTTCACTCCCTACATGATACGCGCCGCACGGCCGGCGGGGGAGGCGGTGGAACGATTGGTGCCGGACCGCGTGCTGACGCGCATCGCGCGCCGCAAACAGCGCGAGGCGGTGGCTGCGGAACCGGAGGAGCACCTGTGGAAATCGCTGCTCATGGCGCTCGTGAGCCAGGTGGGGGCTTACCTCACGCTGAGCATCGCGGTGGTGACGCTCTCGCTGGGTGTGCTGCTGCCGCTCTGCCGCGGCGCACTGGGCCACTGGGTGGGCAACGGGGTGTGCGGACTGCTCGCGGTGCTGACGGCAGCGCCTTTCCTGCGGGCTATCGTGATGCGCAAGAACCATTCGGAGGAGTGGAAACAGCTTTCGCGGCGGGGACGGCTGCACCGCTGGCTGCTGCGGCTGACGCTCGCGGTGCGCTTTGCCGTGGCGGTGGCACCGACTTACTATGTACTGAATTTTCTTTCTCCGCTCTGGTGGCCCTGGCACGTGGCGGCGGCCGTGGGGCTCGTGGGGCTGATGATTGTGTCGCAGCGGGTGAAGTTTGTGAGCATCCGGCTCGAACGTACTTTCCTGCAGAATCTCCGCTCGCGCGAGGTGAAGGCGCGCAGTGAGCAGCACGATGCGCCGGGCTACGCGGGACGCCTGAACAGCCGCAACATCCACATTGCGCGGCTGGACGTGCCGGAGTGTTCGCTCTGGGCGGGCCGGCGCCTGAAGGAACTGGGCTTCAGCCGGGCGGACGGGGTGATGGTGGCGGCCATCGTGCGCAGCGACCACCGCCTGAATGTGCCGGACGGGGAGGCGATGCTCTTCCCCGGGGACTGCCTGGAGGTGATTGGCGACGACGAGAGTCTGCAAGCGTTCGGCATGCGCCTGGCCGCGGAGCAGTTTGAACCTACGGCAAGGGGCACGAGCCTGCAGCTGCGCCGCTTCATCGTGCGCGAGGGCACGCCTTTCGTGGGGCGCAGTCTGGCAGAGAGTGGAATCCGCAGCGCCTGGCACTGTATGGTGGTGGGTGTGGAGGACGACGAGGGGAACATTGAACCTGCCTCTGCCGCCCGGGTCTTTGCGGAGCAGGATGTGGTGTGGATTGTGGGCGAAGAAGCCTCGGTGCGCCGCCTCCTGAAGGCGCATGAGGTGGTGAAGAAGGAAAAGGAGGGAACCCATGCCTGACAGACCGACGCAGGCGGCGACTGTTGCCCAATCACGGTGAATCGAAGGCCGTCCCCTGAGTTGCTTCTCCCTGTGCTCTCAAAGCGCCGCAAGACTATAGAAATCCCTTCCCTCGCCTGCGCAGCTGCATCGGCGAGGGAAGGGATTTTTTGCTGTCCACTATAAACACGGAGATTTTCCGTTTTCTCCGTATGCTCTGTGGAAAGAACTACGGAAGACACGGAAGACACTGATAATCCGTATTTTTTCCGTGTGCTCCATGGAAATCATTGACCACGGAAGACACGGAAGACACAGAGAATCCGTGTGCTCCGT
>CAMGGA010000022.1 GCA_946055515.1 uncultured Bacteroidales bacterium | reverse complement strand
GTATTGCCCACTTGACGGAGCACATGAAGGCAAACCGTAAAGATCATACGACCGAGCGCTCGCTCGTGAAGCTCGTAGGTAAGCGCCGCGCGCTGCTCAACTACCTCAAGCGCAACGACATCGAACGCTATCGTAACCTCGTGAAGGCCCTCGGCCTCCGTAAGTAATCCTTGCGAAGCCGGAAGCATTCACCTTGCTTTCAAAGAAAAACGAAACCCTGCCGCAGCCCTCGGGCCCCGGCAGGGTTTTGTTGTGTCCGCACCTGTAGTGCAGAGGCGTCCGCCCATTCGCCAAGTCCCGGGCGGGCCAAAAACAACCACCCGGCACACTGGTCTTCCAAAGCCTGGGATTGAAATTCCAAAGCCTGGGATTGAAATTTCAAAGCCTGCGACAGAATTTTCAAAGCCTGGGATAGGAAGGGCAGTGTGCCGAGTGGGTAAAGAGAGCGGGCAGCGGGGTGCGCTGCCCGCGGGGAAGGATCATTTCACCACCACCTTCTGGCCGTTCACCACGTAGATGCCGCGGAGCAGCGGACGCTGTGAGGGTGCGATGCGTCGGCCCGAGAGGTCGTAGACGGCAGCGGCGTCCAGCTCCGTGCCGTTCACGGGCGTGAGGCCCGTGGTTTCGGCGTAGTCCTCCCAGTCGCCCATCTTCAGGGCCTTCGAGGAGATGTTGAGGAAGTCGCTGTAGATGTAGGCCGTGAAGGGCTGGATGGCCGAATAGCTCTGCACGAACTGCGTGCCCTCTTCGTTGAGCACGTAGCGTGCGCCTTCGTTGTCGGGGCTGAGGCCCGCCTTGCCCTTGATGGAGCCTGCGAAGAAGTAGCGGTCGAAGGTGTCGGTCGTCTTGGCCACGGCGGGGAAGGAAGCCCTGTGGCCGCGCACCGTGATTTCGCCCTGGCCCTCGAAAGCGTCGTCGGGGAAGGCCGTTGCGCCGGGGAAGGCCACGATATAGGGCGTGCCCGCGGTTATTTCACTGGCGTAGTCGAAGAGGAGCGTCTGCGAAGCCGCGTCGAAGCCGCAGAGTTCCTTCAGCCAGAAGTGGCCCTTTTCCTGCTTGCCCGGGATGGACTGCTTGGCCTCATCGCCGAGGTAGAGTTTGCCGTCGAAGGGCACGCAGAGCGTGTGCCAGCCGCGTGTGCCGTCGGCCCAGACATAGCCTTCGGGCGTCTCGATGTGGAAGGTGGCCTCTTCAGCCGTGAAGGGGAAGGGTGTAGCGAAGGCCGAGGAGTTGTAGATGTGGAGGTCCAGGCAGCGGTATTCCGAACCGTCGAAGGTCACCACGTTCTGGCCCTCGGGGGCGATGGCCGCGTCGCAGAGGATGTAGGCATTGGGGAGGTCGAGGCCCAGCACCTTTCCGCCGCGGTTGAAGTAGGCCGTCTGCAGCTTCACGCCGTTGCGGCACACGTCGGCCTGGTAGATGCGGTTGTCCTCCGTGGCGAGGCTGGGCAGCGCGTCCGTGCCGAAGCGCTGTCCCCACACGAGTTCGCTGCGTCCGGCGTTGAGGGCGACGGCCACGTGGCCCGAAGCCATTTCTTCGGCTGTCTTGACGGTGCCTTTGAATTGGGCTTCGCCGCTGCCGTCCGTGTGGAGCGAACCTTCGAGGGTATAGCAGTTGGAGCAGATGTCGTCGGAAGTTTCACCGTCCCAACCAGCATACACGTCGTGGGCGTTATAGTCCGAAGCAGACTGGATGTCGGCCGCCACGAGGCAGTTGGAAACCAACGGGAACGAGGGGTCTATTTCCGAACTTTGCATGAAAGTATTCACCAAGCCTGAAGCCACATCTCCTTCCGAAGCGATGGTAGACGCCACAACGGAGCAATCCGTGATACATTGGGAACTTGCATTGATGCGATATGCAAGTCCTGCCGCCATCCTTCCACCAATGACCTCGCAGTCTGTGACTGTGCAGCGCTGCAGATAATAGTTCACGGTGTTGGCCAAGGCATTAGCAGCGCCAGGGCTTTTTATTTGACAGTGCTCTACGCGGCAGTCACGCAAGCCGCCTGCCACGCCTGCCAATCCGTAAGCGATATAATTGCCATTGAACACGCTGTTCTTCAGCACAAGGTCCTGGACATAATTGACGTGGCGGATAAATGCGGCATTGTCACCTTGCGTACAGCAGAGGCCGCTCACGCTGTGGCCTTGGCCGTCGAAGTTGTACAGGGTGCGGTAATCATTGTTCATGGGCGTCCACTGGCGGGCCAAACGCAGGTCCCACGTCGTGTAGTCGCCTTCGTTCACCACGATGTCGGCGGTGAGGCGGGCGTGGGCCTGTTCGGGAGCAGACACCCCGTCGATGCTACCGATGTTCAGCAGGGCTGCGAACCAGTAGAGCTGGCCGGCGTTGCCGATTTCGTAGACGGTAGTCTCGTTCTCCACCACGGGGGTAGCGGGCTGGTAGCCGCTGCAGCGCGGGTCGCTGATCTGGCAGAAGCCCTTGGCGTCGTAGGCGTGCGTGTGGCGGACGTCGGTCTGCGTGTTGGTGTAGACGTAGCTGCCCTCCTCGGTCACGCTTTCGCCGTAGTAGACGATGAGGTGCGAGGAGGCGAGCACGGGAACAGCGTCGGCGGTTTCCTCCGTGAAGGAGCCGCCCATGAGGTTCTGGCGGAAGTTGTACAGCTTGCCCTCCTCGTTGAGCAGGTAAGCCACGCGGCCACTCTTGTAATCGTCGGCGGAGGCGTATTCCAAGCAGCCGACCGTGGGGTTGTAACTCTGGTTTTCGGGACCCTTGATGGAGCCCGGCGAAACGCAGTACTCCATGGTGCCGTGCAGTATGCGGTTATCGTCGCTGGAGTCGCAGATGAAATCTCCCTTGCGGCTGCCCGCGAGTTGCGTGTTGTAGCTGAAGCAATGCGAAATCGTACCGCCATAGTTTCCGGCCACGAAGCCGCCGACTACGGCGCTGTTCGGGATTTGCACATTTACGTTCTTGGCATAGCAACTTTCTATTTTGCCGATGGGAGAGACCATGCCGGCCAACGCGCCGTAGCGGTGCCAATTGCCGTGCTCGGTCGCGAAGCTGACATCGGAGACGCCGAGGTTCCTCACCGTACCCGAGACGATGCCGAAGAGGCCCACGCCGCGTTCACCACCGGATATAGTACCGCCCGACGCGACTTCGGGCGTCTGGAGCTGGAGGTTCCGCACCTCGTGGCCCAGTCCGTTGAACAAGCCCGTGTAGCCAGGTTCGTAAGAGCTGTTGCCACGGATGAGGTCGTAGCCCGATGCATCGCCGATGGCCATCCAGTCCGTCACGGCGCTCATGTCCACGTCGCACATCAGGCGGGCGTTGGCCGCCGCGTTGCGTTCCACGCCTTCGAGCGTGCCGTTCACGAGGCCGGCGAACCACTTGAGGTGCATGGGGCAGCTGATGTCGTAGCAGCCGAAGAATGCGTTGTAGGGAGCGGCGGGTGTGTCGTAGAGAGGCTCATTGGCATAGGCCATGATGCCGTTGCCGTTGAGTCCGTAGTAGACTTGGGGATGGGAAGTGTTGCTCACGGGCAGGGGGTCGGGCGAAGCATTGCCGAGGTTCTGGCGCCAGTAGTTGCTGGCGCCGTTGCCGTTGAGCAGCCACGTCACGACACCCGAGCGGAAGTCGTCGGCGGTCTGGCTGCTGAGGCTGTTCTCCACCGTGCCGCTGTAGCCCGCGTTGCAGAGCGTGCCGTCGGAGGCGCAGAAGCTGATGGTGCCGTTGAGGGCGCCTTCGTCCGACTTGTTGTCGCTGACAAGGCCGCCCGTGCGCTCGCAGCTGTTTTGCTGAACGGCCGAAGCCCAGCTGTGGGTCACACTGCCGCCGTAGTTGGCCCCTGCGAGCGCGCCCGAGACGGCGGCGCTCGTAATCTGGCAGTCTGTAGCCGAACAATAGGAAACGCTGCCGCCGGGATAGACCGCACCGACGAGTGCGCCTGCACGGCTGGCATCGGTTCCTTCCTTCGCCCCGATGGTGATGTTCTGCACGTTGAGCTGCGTCACGGTGCCGCTCACTGCGCCGAAGAGGCCGAAGGTGAGGCAGTTCGTAAGGTTTTCGTCGATGGCGGTGTACGCCACTTGCGGCACGGTCAGGTTGCGGATGGTGTGGCCCTGGCCGTCGAAGGTGCCGAGGAAGCCCTTGTCCGCGGCGGCCTCAGGGGTGTTGCCGAAGCCCAACCGCACCATGTTTTCCAGGCCGATGGGCATCCAGTCCGAGCGGCCTTCCATATCCACATCGCCCGTCAGGCGTGCGTTGGCCGTCGCGTTTTGCGCCGCGTCGGTGAGCGTGCCGTTCACGAGGCCCGCGAACCAATAGAGGTTGCCCGCATTGGCGATTTCGTAGTAGCCGTCGGCAGCCTGTGCAGGGGCCATGTAGCGCTGGGAGCATTCGCTGGCTTGGCAGATGCCGTTGAGGTAGCGGTGTTCGCTCTGAATCTTGTCGGCGTAGGCCGTCCAGTTGCCCACATAGTAGCTGCCGGCGTGGCCGGGAACGCGGATGGCGAGCGTAGTGCCGTGCTCATCTCCACCAGTCAGGAGTGCTTCATCGCCAAGCTCGGGAGCTTGCTGGCTCCGGAAGGTAATGGAGGACAGCTGGAAACAATGGACAAAAGCACGCCTGTCAATAGATTCGACTCTGGCGGGGATAACGATGCTTTCCAAGCGGTCGCAACCATCAAAGCAATATGAACCTATTTCCCTCAAGCTTTCGGGAAGTTGAATGCTCCGAATAGATGTATTGCCAAAGCAGCCATCCTCCAGACGTAGTAAGTTGCTTCCTTCGGCGAAGGTAAAGGTCAGGTAGCCTTCGTCGTTATGCATCGCTCTGAAGGCATTGAAACCAATCGTACAGACGGAGGCGGGGATGGAAACGTTGCTGACGTGAAAGTATTCGACTTCTGTATAAGCACCCGTCGCTGGATCACGATAAGATCTTATACCGAAGGCATCAGAAGGGATATCGTACAGTCCTTCAGCGATGATGATAGAACGAACCTGGCTGGCGTAGCGCGCATATTTGCGAATCCTGTCAGATTCAATCCTTTCGTCGTAGTCGTTCCAGGCCGCATCGCTCTGAATCGTCAGGCAGCCCTCGTCGCTCAGCGTCCAGCCGCTGCCCGAGGCACTCTCGGCCCGCAGGCTCAGCGGAAGCGCCGCCAAGAGGAGCAGGAGGAGGGTGGAGATATGTTTGAATGTATTCATTGTAGTAGGATTTTGTATAAGAAATGAGGGGTGTGCCGCCACCCGTCCGCGGAGGACCTTTTCAAAGCCTGCGATTGAAAATTCAAAGCCTGCGACAGAAATTCCGAAGCCTGGGATTGAAAATTCAAAAGGCGGGATTGAAAAGGCAATGTGCCGCGGCGGGACGGGAAACGGCGAAGGAGTTATTCCTCCTTGAGGTCGTCCCACGACTCATCGTGGCTTTCGAGGGCTTCAGACCGGCCCGAGGCGAAGCCCGGGTCCTTCTGGCCGCTGCCCGTGAGGAGAGAAACTGCCCCTTCCAGGTGGAACTGGATGGGCTGGGAAAGAGGAGCTGAATAAGTTTTCTTTTGCATATCGGATGTTTTGGTTTACTGTTTATATAAAGGAGAAGTTGGGGCGAAGGCGTCGGGGCGCTACTTCACCACCTTCTGTCCGTTGATGAGGTAGACACCCGCGGGGAGACCCTGGAGGGCGTCGGCGGGCTGTGCCTGCTGCTTCACGAGGCGGCCGTTGAGGTCGTAGACGTCCACGGGGTTGCCGTCGGCGAGGGGCAGGGCTTCCTCGATGCCCGTCTGTTCGTCGCGGTAGGGAGCCACGCTGAGCGTGGAGGCCGTGCCGATGTTGAGCGAAGAACCATAGACGTAGGCGCCGAAGGGCTTGACTGCGGCGTAGGTGGCCACGAAGGCATTGCCCTCGGGGTTGAGCTGGTAGCGCAGGGTGTTGCCGTCGGGGTCGAGGGCCGGCTTGCCCGTGAGCGAACCCGCGTAGAAGAGTCCGCCGTAGGTGTTGGAAGCCTGTGCACTGGCGGGGAAGCTCACGTTTGTGCCTTCCACGGTGATGCGTTTGCCCTCGAAGCTGTCACTGCCGAAGTTGTCGCCGGGCAGGGCCAGGATGTAGGGCTTGCCCGCTTCCACCTCCGTGGCATAGCCGAAGAGGAGGGAGCGCGAGGCGGGGTTGTAGCCGCGGAGTTCCTTGAGCCAGTAGTGGCCCGTGCCCGTTTCGGAAGGAATGGCCTGCTTGGCTTCGCCGTCGGCGCAGAGCTGTCCGCTGAAGGGGGCGCAGAGGCTGTGCCAGCCGTTCTGTCCGTCGGCCCAGACGAAGTCGTCGGCGGTGTGGATGGCAAATTCGGCCCGTTCGGCGGTGAAGGGAAGGCTGAAGCGGAAGGGCCAGTAGTTGGTGAGGCGGAGCTGGCGGCAGGTGTAGACATATTCGTCGGTGAGGGGCGAGCGCTGGCGCAGAATCACGTTGGGCAGTTCGGCCAGGTTGAGGTTTTCGGTCACCGCCACGGCGTTGGCGTCGAGGGCAGCGCCGAGTACGAGACCGTCGGCGTTGGTATAGACGGAAGAGGAGTTGCCATAGCAATCGTACTTCTCGACGGAGAAGATGCGGTTGGCGTCGGTGACAAAGCTGGGGTAGGCATCGGGTTGCTCGCCGCCGATGCGCTGGCCGTAGACGGCCGTGCCGAGGGCAAGGGCCACTGCGCCCGAAGCGAAGTCGGTAGCAGAGACGGCGGTGGCGCTGAAGTCCTCCGATCCATTGCCGCCAAAGGCTTTGCCCATCGTGTCGAGGTAATAGTTGTTAGAGCCCGTAGCATTGTAAGCATTGCCGAAGAAGGCTCCCTTGAACTCAATTCCTTCTAAAGTGGCAGCAACTTGGCATTCCGTATCAGAGGTGAAGCAATTGGTGAGGGAAGTTTTGTAGGCATCTCCTGCAAAAGCACAGGCTACATAGTAACCTTTGCAAACTGATTGGACTACAAAGCAGTTGGTAAAGGAGGAGTTTTCGTCATCTGCTGCAAACGCACCGACTATGCCACCGTCCATTGATTGAGAAGCGTCGAAGTAGCAATTCTTCAGGCCGAGGTCCTTCACCGAAGCGTCTGTCATATGTTTCGCAAAGCCGACTTCGTCGTTGCTTCCCACATAATAAAGTCCGCTGATGGTCTTTCGGTTTCCGTCGAAGCGGCCTTTGTAGTCACTCATCATCTCCCACTGTCGCGCTTCGGCGTTTTCGGCGGTGAGGGGGAAGTCGTTCACCACGATGTCGGCGGTGAGGCGGGCGTTGGCCGCCTCGTTTTGCGGCGTGCCGTCGGTGAGCTTGCCGTTCACGAGGCGTGCGAACCAGTAGAGCTGGCCAGCGTTGCCGATTTCGTAGAGGTCGATGTTCTCCACGTCGTCATGCACCATCGTGGCTGCCTCTATTTCGGTGCAATAGCCACAGAAGCCGTTGTCGAAGGGGTGCGTGTCGGGGAAGACGATGGTTTCGGACGACTCCGTGTTGGAGTAGGTGATGCTGGCCATGTCGTTGGGGCAATGGGGCGTGCCTTCGGCGTAGACGGCGGCGTGCGAAGTGGTGAGGACGGGGTGGTCGTCGGGCGTCTCGCCCGTGAGGTTCTGGCGGAACACGCCGGAAGACGCTCCCGTGAAGTTTTCGGTGTTGAGGCGGTAGGCCACTTCGCCCGAAGCGAAGGATGCGTCGGCGAGGCCTTCGGCACAGAGGTTGCGGACCTCGTTGCCATAGTTGCCACCCACGAGGGACACGTTGCCGGTGTAGCAGTTGGTAAACGTGCCGGGGAAGTAGCCGCGGTCGTTCTGCGCATCGCCGCAGAGGCCGCCGCCACGGTCGAAGTTTTCGCAGGAAGAGCCCTGGACGTAGCAGTTGCTGACGGTGCCGCCGTAGTTCATGCCCACCAACAGGCCTGGTACGCTATAGCCGGAGACGGAACAGTTGTAGACATAGCAGTTGTTGATTTGTCCGTTGGGGTAAACGACACCCGCAACCGCGCCCGCACGGGAAGCGTTCTTGTTGCTGCTGCCCGAAACGAGGGTAGAGTTTTCTACGCCGAGGTTGCTGACCTGGCCTTCGAGCAGGCCGAAGAGTCCGTGGGGCATGGCGTTGTCTGGGCCTTGGGGACTGGTGAGGTGCGACACGGTGTGGCCCTGCCCGTCGAAGCTACCGCGATAACCAATTTGACGATTGAGTGCCTCGGGGTCGGTCATTTCCACGGCTTCCGCAAAGGTTGTATATCCGATGGGCAGGTAGTCGGTCACGCCGGCCAGGTCGATGTCGGCGGTGAGGCGGGCATTGGCATCGCGGACGGGTTCGGCACCGCCGTAGCCATTGACCAAGCGGGCGAAATTGACGAGATGGCCCGCGTTGCGCAGTTCATAGTAGCCGTCCACGGGGCTGTCGAGCGGCATGTAGTGCTGTTCGCAGTCGTCCACGGAGCAGATGCCGTTGGTGTAGAGGTGTTCGGCGGTGAGCTTGCCGGCCACGTTGAGCCATTCGCCCCGGTCGTAGCCGAGGGCGTGGTCGGGGATGTTCACCGTGTTGAAGTTGGAGCTATGGGTTTCGAAACAGCCGTCGCCAATCGTCGGAGCCACGGGGCTGAGGAAGGTGATGGACTCCAGGGCGTTGGAGTACCAGAACATATTGCTGCCCATAGAGGTCAGCGTGGAGGGGAGGGTGATTTCCGTGAGGGAACCCATGCCTGAAAAGGCGTAATCATCGATGGTCGTCACGCCTTCGGGAATGTTGAGGGAAGCGATTTCGGAACCGTAGAAGGCATCTTCCCCGATGGTCGTCAGCTGGCTGTTTTCCGCGAAGGTGAGCGTACATCCAATTCTTGAATAGGGACAGTTGCAAAAAGCATCTCTTCTTATTTCCTTTACCGTGGAAGCAATATGAATGGCTGCGACATTGTTGTAATAGACGGTATTCGGATTCATCGGGTCTCCCGTCATTTCAAACTTTTGGGTAAAGGCCCAATCATCTACGTACGTAACGCCTTCTTCTATGACAATTTTTTTGACTCGATATGCATAATCGTCGAAAGCACGGCCTTGGGGAAGGTAGGAAGACATCGTGCCTCGGTCGTCCCACGCCGCATCGCTCGTGATGCGGAGCGTGCCGTCGTTGTCCAGCGTCCAGCCGGAGCCCGAGGCGATTTGCGCCCACGCCGGCAGGAAGGAGAGCGGCAGGAGCAGCAAAAGGGTGAATAGATAGCGGATTTGTTTCATCTTTGGGTAGTGTTTGAATGAATAATATTGTTCTTGATTTTTCTAAGGCTTGATTAAAATTTCTTTAATCCCACAAATATAACTAAACACTTTAGTGTTTTACCCCCCCATTAAGTTTTAACACACATTAACGCCGATTTGCAATCCAAACCTTTCGCTCCGCGGCTGTGGCGGGAACCGGCGCGGCACGGAAGAGCGAGGAAAGGCGGTGGCCGCCGCGTCGAGGCTTTCCCAACGTCGCGCCCCGCCCGCCGCCATGCGGCATCCCGCGATTCCAAGCCTGCGATTGAAATTCCGAAGCCTGCGACAGAAAAAACAAAGCCTGGGACAGAAAAAACAAAGCCTGGGACTGAATGAACAGTCCCAGGCTTTGGTGATGGAAAGTGCCGGACGGCGGTCACGACTATTTGGCGTAGTTGTCGAGGCCCTGCTTCAGGAAGTCGACGAACTTGTCCACGTCCTCGTCGAAGGAGTAAGACTTGTTGAGCGGCTTGCCCTCGTTGTCGAGCAGGACGTAGAAGGGCTGCGCATTGGCGCCGAACTTCGAGCGCTGGAGGTAGCTCCACTTGTCGCCCACGGTGCGGAGCGTGGTGGTCTGGCCGTTTTCCTCCACTTCCACGCTTTCGGGGAGCGGGGTCTTCTCGTCGACGTAGAGCGAGATGAGCACGTAGTCCTTCATCATCAGGTCGCGCACCTTGGCGTCGTGCCATACGGCGAGTTCCATTTTGCGGCAGTTCACACAGCCGTGGCCGGTGAAGTCCACGATGACGGGTTTGCCCGTCTGGCGGGCGTAGGCCATGCCGGCCTCGTAGTCGCGGAACTTGGCCTCAATCTTCACGGGGTCGAGGTTGAAGTCCTGCGTGGACATGGGCGGCGCAAAGGCGCTGACGGCCTTGAGCGGTGCGCCCCACAGGCCGGGCACCATGTAGACGGCAAAGCTCAGCGAGCAGAGGGCGAGGAAGAAGCGCGGCACGGAGGTGTGGCGCTCGTCTTCGTCGTCGTGGGGGAACTTGATGCCGCCCAGGAGGTAGATGCCCAGGAGGGCAAAGATGACAATCCAGAGGGCGAGGAAGGTTTCGCGGTCGAGCAGGCGCCAGCCGTAGGCGAGGTCGGCCACGGAGAAGAACTTCAGGGCAAAAGCCAACTCCAGGAAGCCGAGCACGACCTTCACGGCGTTCAACCAGCCACCGCTCTTGGGCGCACTCTTGAGGAGCGTGGGGAAGAGGGCGAAGAGGGTGAAGGGCAGGGCCAGGGCAATGGCGAAACCGAGCATGCCGATGGTCGGGGCCAGCGACGAACCGCCCGAGGTGGAAACTTCCACGAGCAGGAAGCCGATGATGGGACCCGTGCAGGAGAAGCTGACCAGGGAGAGGGTGAAGGCCATGAGGAAAATGCTCAACAGGCCCGTGGTCTTCTCGGCCTTGCTGTCGACGGCGGCACCCCACGAAGAGGGCAGCGTGATTTCAAATCCGCCGAAGAAGCTGGCGGCGAAGACAACGAGCATCAGGAAGAAGAGGATGTTGAAGATGGCGTTGGTCGAAAGGTCGTTGAGGGCCGAAGCGCCGAAGATGGACGTGATGGCGAGGCCCAGGGCCACGTAGATGACCACGATGGAGATGCCGTAGGTGACGGCGTCGCGAATGCCCTTCTTGCGGTCGCCCGAACGCTTCAGGAAGAAGCTCACCGTCATGGGGATGATGGGCCAGACGCAGGGGGTGAAGAGGGCCACGAGGCCACCGAGGAAGCCGAGCAGGAAGATGTAGTACCAGGCCTTGCTCGTGACATCGTCGGTGCCGAGCTGCTTGAGCTGGTCGATGACGGGCGTCCACCAGACGGCCACTTCGCTGCTGTCGGCGGCGGTGGCTACGGGCAGGAGGGCGGCGGCGCTGTCGGCAGGCTGGGAGGCAGCGGCCGTGTCGGAGGCTGCAGTGGGCGCGGCCTCGGCAGCAGCGGCCTCGGCGGCGGGATCGGCCGTTTCAGCGGCGGGGGCTGCAGCCGGACCGTCGCTGCCCTTCAGTTTGGCGTCGATGCTGGTGGGCGGGAGGCAGTTCTCGTCGTTGCAGGCGCCATACTTGAGGTAACCCTTCAGCTCGTAGTCCTTCTCGAGGAGTTCTACGCGCTGCGTGAAGGTGGCAGTGTTTTCAAAGAAGGTGACGGGCATCTCAAAGATCGGGTCCTGGGTGGTCTTTGCGCCGGGACCGGCCTTGAGCTTCCCCTTGAGCTTCGCGCCCTTGATGCGGTCCACGCCAAACTCGGCCGCGGTGGGGCCGCCGGGGGCGATGTCGGTGGAATAGATGTGCCAACCGGCATCGGCCTTGCCCGTGAAGACAATGTCGACTGTGGTGGCGTTCACTCGCTTGTAAGCCACGCTGAAGCTAACCTGCGCCTGCACGGCCACGAAGGCGGTGAGGAACAGCAGGAGGGTGGTGTAGGCAAATTTTCTCATTGTGTATGGGATTGAACTTATGGATTTGTGCAATGGGGTTGAAGCCCCGGAATGGGGCGAGGCGCGGCAAAAATACTATTTTTTTCTGTTACACAGAGATTTAGGTGCTTTTCGTTGTCCACTTCCGCCTTTTCTCTCTCCCGCACGGCCCTTTCGGCTGACAGACCGTCGAGAACAGCCGCTGCTGGGGGATGGCTTTGTCGGAAACGGAAATGGGGGAAGTGCATGGGCTTTTTCTCCCTTCTCCTTTGCAGCGCGGGCAGTCGGGAAACGAGGATGAGGAGCACATTGGCCTGAAAGAGGGTTGCTGATTTACAGAGATTTTTATACTTTTGCAGAAGAAAACTGCACAGAGGGCTCTTTCAAAGCCAGCCTTCTTCCGCGCTCCAGCATGAAGGGAGCGCCTATCCAATACATTCCACCACGCTTACACACCACACTTATGGCCATTCCTATAAAAGCAATTCCCACACTCAGAGGCGATGATGCCGTCCGCTTCCGGGAAGAAATGGAAGCCAACGAAAGGGCTTTCCAGCAGAGAAAAAAAAGAGACAGGGAAACAGATCCCTTTGTCGTTGCCATGCGGGCTATGCTGAAACGTTCAGGCTTGTAATTATGTCTATACTTCAAAGCAGTTGTACGCTTGAGGTCATCACTCAAGAAGTTTTGGACGGATGCCGGCAATTCACATGCGGAGACGAGGATATGGACGAGTTCTTCTACAAAGATGCACTCGACTACACTCGTTTCTGCATGGGCAAGTCGTATTGCTTCCGGCTGATTGAAGACCCCACTGTCATTGTCGCCTGTTTCACCGTGTCGAATGACAGTATCAGAATCTTTGACCTTGGCAGCTCAAAGAAGAACAGGATGTGGAAGGAAATAAGCAATAGGGAGAAACGCCTGAGCCGCTATCCCGGCATCCTGATTGGGCGGCTCGCCATATCCAAGGATTTCGCGCATCAGGGCATTGGGTCCGATGTCGTCCGCTTCGTGAAGGAGTGGTTCGTGGACGAAGACAACAAATCGGGCTGCCGACTTGCCATTGTCGATGCCAAGAACAGCAGCCACGTGTTGTCTTTCTACGAAAAGAACGGTTTCAAGTTTCTTTTCAAGACCGAAGAAGACGAGTATTCCTATATGCACATACACGAACGGGAATCCAGGGAGAAGAGCCTGCATAAACTGAATACACGGCTGATGTATTGCGACCTGCTCTCCGAAGTCTGACCCCCAACCAGCCCCGCGAACGCGCGCCCCGCGGCGAAGCAGCAAGAAATGGGGGAAATAAATGTTCTAAAAGAAGGCTTTGTTCGTCAGATTAACCTTAAAAATGAAAAACACAGGGCTTTGTTGCATATTTTCCCGACATTTGTGCAAGAAAACGGCGAGCTTTTCGTAGTTTTGCGCGTCATTTTTTCTCAACTCCTTAAATTGCTTGCTATGCAACCGATACATAGTTTCGACGACCTGACCGCCCACTTGCGCGAAGTGGGCCAAAGAATCCGTTTGGCCGTAGTGTGCGGCTCGGACCAAAGTACGATCCACGCCGTGAGCCGCGCGGTGGAAGCGGGCTTCGTGCAGGCCATCTTCGTGGGCGACTGCGAGGCCGTGGCGGCGGAACCGCTCATTGCCCGGCTGCCCGGGGAACGGGTTTCGCTGGTGGAGGCGGCCAGCCACGAGGAGGCGGCAGAGAAAGCCGTGAAAATGGTGGGACGGGGCGAGGCCGACGTGCTGATGAAGGGCCTGCTCCACACCGCCACGCTGCTGCGCGCCGTATTAAACAAGGAGTGGGGCATCCTGCCGAAGGGGAAGGTGCTCACCCACGTGGCCATGGCCGAAGTGCCTGCCTACAAGAAACTGCTCTTCTTCACGGACGCGGCCGTCATTCCCTATCCGACCGACGAACAGCGGGCGGCGCAGGTGGAATACCTGGCCGAAACGCTCCACGCCTTCGGCATCGCCTGCCCGAAAGTGGCCCTCGTCCACTGCGCCGAGACGGTGAGCGACAAGTTCCCGCACACGCTGGGCTACCGTGCGCTCTGTGAACGCGCCGCCCAGGGCGAGTGGGGCGAATTGGTGGTGGACGGCCCGCTCGACCTCCGCACGGCACTCGACCCCGTGGCGCTGGCGGTGAAGGGCATCGATTCGCCGCTCCAGGGCGAGGCGGACGCGCTCGTGGTGCCCGACATCGAAGTGGGCAACGTGCTCTACAAGTCGCTGCCCTTCTTCGCGGGGGCCAAAATGGCGGGCACGCTGAAAGGGACGCTGGCTCCCGTGGTGCTGCCCTCGCGCGGCGACAACGCAGAAGACAAGTTCTACAGCCTGGCCCTGGCTACGATGGGCTGCCAAAAGGATTAAACATCGCTGTCCCTCCATCTACAAAAACGACTCTGACCTATGGACTCTTACGAACCCTTACCCACGAGCAAAAAGACGGAAGGCTTCCGCATATTGGTGATTAACCCGGGCTCAACCTCCACGAAGGTGGCCGTGTTTGAAGACGAGCGCCCGCTGGAGGTAGCGAGCATCCGCCACAAGCCGGAGGAGCTGTCGCAGTTTGAGCAAATCGTGGACCAGAAGGACTTCCGCACGAACCTGGTGCTGGACTGGCTGCAAGAGAAGGCCATCCCGTTTCGCTTCGATGCCATCATCGGGCGCGGGGGCCTGGCGAAGCCCATTGCGGGTGGCGTGTACAGGGTGAGCCGCAAGATGTGCTACGATACGTACTACGCCATGCGCAAACACGCGTGCAACCTGGGCTGTATCATTGCCTACGAGCTGGCTGCGAAGCAGAAGACGCCCTGCGAGGCGTTTATCGCGGACCCCGGGGTGGTGGATGAGCTGGTGCCCGAGGCGCGCGTGAGCGGTTCGCCGATGATGCCGCGCATCTGCATCTGGCATGCCTTGAACCAGCGCGCCATCGCGCGACGCTACGCGAAGCGCATCGGGAAACGCTACGAGGACCTGAACCTCATCATCTGCCACTTGGGCGGCGGCATCTCGGTGGCGGCACACCACTATGGCCGCGCCATCGACGCGAACAACGCGCTCGACGGTGAAGGGCCGTTTTCGCCCGAACGCGCGGGCACGCTGCCGGCCGCGGACCTCATACACCTCTGCTTCAGCGGCCGCTACACGGAGGCGCAGCTGAAGAAGCGCGTGGCGGGGCAGGCGGGACTGATGGCGCACCTGGGCACGACGGACATCCCCGACATCCTGAAGCAGATCGACGGCGGCGACCAGCACGCGAAACTGCTCATCGACGCCATGATTTACCACACGGCGCGCTCCATCGCCGCCGAGGGGGCCGTGCTGAAGGGAAAGGTCGACGCCATCCTGCTCACGGGCGGCATGGCCTACTCGGAATACATCACGCAGGGCATCCGCGAACGGGTGGAGTTCATCGCGCCCGTCCACATCTTCCCCGGCGAGGACGAGATGAAGGCGTTGGCGCTGAACGCGCTGGCCGTGATGCGCGGGGAGCGGGAGGCGAAGGTCTACGACTGAGCCTGCGCCCTGTCCCGCCCCGGGAACGTGCGCGGCGGGAAGCCCCCTGTGTGACAGGGGAATGAAAGAATGAGCCCTGAAGGGGCGACAGTGCCGGACACGCGTGAGGCGTGTGGCGGAGTCGCCCTTTCAGGGCTCATTGTATGCGGGCTGGTCCGTTCCGGGCGAAGTCCCGGCGCGGCTCAGCGGTGGACTATTTCTTTTCGGTGGGCTTCACCTTGAGCACTTCCACCTTGAAGATGAGGGTGGCGTTGCCCGGGATGGAGCGTCCCGAACCCTGTTCGCCGTAGCCGAGGGAGGCCGGGATGTAGAGGTCCCACACGGAGCCTTCGGGCATGAGCGTGAGGGCCTCGGTCCAGCCCTTGATGACCTGGTTGGGGCGGAAGGTGGCGGGCTGGCCGCGCTTGTACGACGAGTCGAAGACCGTGCCGTCGATGAGCGTGCCCTCGTAGTGAACCTCCACTTCCGAGCTGTCCGTGGCCACGGGGCCGTTGCCCTCGGTGAGGACGCGGTACTGCAGGCCGCTGGGCAGCGTCTTCACGCCCTTGAGCTTCTTGTTGGCCTCGAGCCAGTCGAGGTTCGTCTTCTTGAAGGTAGCCTGCTGGTGCTTGAACTGCTGTTCCACGGTCTTCATGGCGCTGTCCTGCGAGAGGGGTGCCACGCCGAGTGCGCCCTCTGAGAGGCCGCGTTCAAACTCGGCGATGACCACGAAGGTGGAGTCTTCCTTGCCACAAGCCTGCTTGTTGATGAAGGGCAGGTTGCGTCGGTTCATTTCGGCGATGCGCAGGCCGGCTGCGGTGGCTTCGATGCGCTTGCGGTCTTCTTCGCTGATGGTAGACGTCATGGCCTCGATGGCATACTTCACGTAGGCCGTGTCGACGCCCATCTGGCCCGTCAGGTACTGCTTGAGACTTTCGCCCTGTGCCACGCCCATGGCGTAGCTGAAGGTCTTGGCCTCGACTGCGGCGGGAATGGTTTCAGCGGCGGGTACGGTGGCCACGGGTTTCGGGGCCTTCGCCTTCTTGCCCCGCTTCTGTGCCGCAGCGGGCGTGAGCGTGAGGGCAGCGAGGGCCAGAGTGAGAATTGCGGAAAGTTTCATGATGGATGAAAATCAGTTTTCCAGTGTTTGATTATTTCTTGCCGAGGAGCGTCACCTTGAAGATGAGGGCCGAGTAGGGAGGGATGCCACCTGTGCCGCGGTCGCCGTAAGCGAGGTCGAAGGGCACGTAGAGTTCCCAGGTAGCGCCGATGGGCATTTGGGGGATAGCCATTTGCCAAGCCTTGATGGTGTTGGCCAGGGCGAGGGTAGCTTCGCCCGACTTCGTGCGTTCGGAGCTGTCGAAGAGGTTTCCGTTGACGAGTTTGCCTTCATACTTCACGCGCACGCTGTCGGTCACTGCCACGCGGTCGGTGCCCTGTCCCGGTTCGATGACCTTGTAGAGCAGGCCGCCGCCGAGGGCCTTCACGTCCTTCTCCTTGGCCATCTTGGCCATAAATTCGTTGCTTTCGCGGCGCTGCTTGCTGAACATGTACTCCATGATGCGGCGGTTAGCCTCTTCCTTGTCCACGAGTTTGCCGTTGATCTTGAGCGCGGTCTTTCCTTTGGCAAGGGCCATGTAGCCTGCAATGAAGTTGCGCTCGCTCACCTTCTTCGTGGAGTCGCCCTGGAACACCTGCTGCTCGATCATGGGGAGCTGCATCTTCAGCTGCATACCGGCCTGCACACCCATGTAGCGGGCGAGCTTCTTCTTGTCGTCGGCAGCCTTCATACCTTCGTTGAAACCCTTGAGGAATTCATCGACGAAGGCCGAGTCGCTGCCCTGCTGGGCGAGCATTTGGGCAAAGTCCTTCTCTTCGGCAGAGAGCACCATACCCATTTCGTAGCTGAGCGTGTCGATTTCGTTGTCGAGTTTGGCTTTCGAGCCACCACCGTTGCAGGAGCTGAGCAGGGCAGCGGCTGCAAAGGTCATTGCAATGAATTTTTTCATACTATGAGAAATGTTGAATTTAGATTTTTCGGATGCGTTATTTCACCACTTCGAGGAGTTCCACGTCGAAGACGAGGGCAGCGTAGGGAGGAATGCTCTGTCCTGCGCCGCGCTCTCCGTAGGCGAGCTGGTAGGGGATGAAGAAGCGGAACTTGGCGCCTTCGCCCATGAGCTGCACGCCCTCGGTCCAGCCGGCAATCACGCCGTTGAGCGGGAACACGGCGGGTTCGCCGCGGCGGTAGGAGGAGTCGAACACGGTGCCGTCGGTGAGTCGGCCTTCGTAGTGGCACTTCACGCGGTCCGTGGCTTTGGGCTTTGCACCCGTGCCTTCGGTGAGGACCACGTACTGCAGGCCGCTGGGGAGCACGGTGACGCCTTCCTTCTGGGCGTTTTCGGCCAGGTAGTGTTCGCCTTCTTCGCGGACGGCCTTTCCGGCTTCAGCCTGTTGCTTCTGGAGAAAATCGGTGACGATGCGCTGTGCCTCATTGTCGGCGAGGAGCGTGGCGTGGCCTTCGAGCACGTCGGTTACGGCCTGCGCGAATTGCGTGGCGTTGAGGTTCTTTACACCCATGCCCTTGAGGTTGTGGCCAATGACCATGCCGAGGGCGTAGCTAAGGTTTTCCATAATGAATGTTTGTCAGTTTTAGTTGTTGCAATCCAAAAATGATAGGGCCCGTTTCCGCCGCGCGTGGCTCCCGGTCCCGGACTCGGGTTTTCAAAGCCAGGCTTCGGATTTTCAAAGCCTGCGACTGATTTTTCAAAGCCTGGGACTGAAATTTCAAAGCCTGCGACTGTATCGCGGGGAGGGCGTTTTTTGCCCCCTGGCGCGGCCCGGACAAAATCAAGGCGCAAAAGTACGGATTTTTTTTGGGCGTGAGGGGACTTGGGGCTTGTTTTTTTCTTTCTTCTTCCTTAACTTCGCGCCACGTGGAGCAGTGCGCTACCCGCCCGAGGGGGCGCGACTGCGCGTAAATACTGATTGTCATGAAGAAAAAACTGGTGTTTCTCACGGGGGCGGGAATGAGTGCGGAGAGCGGCTTCAGCACGTTCCGCGACGCCGACGGACTCTGGGAACGCTACCCCGTGGAGCAAGTGGCCACGCCCGAGGGATGGGCGGCCGACCCCAATCTCGTCACAGACTTCTACAATGGGCTGCGCCGGCAGCTCCTCACGGCGAAGCCCAACCGCGGACACGAAATCGTGGCGGAACTCGAAAGGCTCTTCGACGTGACGGTGGTGACGCAAAACGTGGATGACCTCCACGAGCGGGCGGGCAGCACCCATGTGGTCCACCTCCACGGCGAACTGATGAAGGTGTGCTCCAGCGCGGACCCCGACGACCCGGCTTTCCGCCAGACGCTCACGGCCGACCACGTCGAGGTGCCCCACGGCGCGCGGGCGGCCGACGGTTCGCTGCTGCGTCCGTGGATCGTGTGGTTCGGCGAGGCCGTGCCCAACCTCGAACTGGGCGCGGAGGCGGCCGAAGCGGCCGACATTTTCGTCATTGTGGGTTCTTCGCTCAATGTCTATCCCGCTGCGGGCCTGGTGCGCTACGTGCGGCCCGGTTGTCCCGTGTTCCTCATCGACCCGAAGCCCGTGAGGGTGGCGTCGCGGCAGCCGATAGAGGTGATTCAGGACGTGGCCACGCGGGGCATGGAGAAACTGGCCCGCCGCCTGGAAGCGCTGGCTTAGACGGCGAAGATGTTCAGCCCGTTTACACATACGCAGGGCCCGCGTCCCCACCGCGTGTGTCGAGCGTTCAACGAGGAGGGCTGAAGGCCCGACCTTTAGCCCATAGCCCAGGCTGCAAGGCCTGGGTAGGAGCGAACCCAATATAATGAGCCCCAGAGGGGCGACACTCCTATTCGCCCGCATAAAGCTGCCACCCTTTCAGGGCTCATCGGATGTAGCCCCGGCAAACCCAGGGCTTCACCCTGGGCTATGTGCTGAAGGTCGGGCTTTCAGCCCTCGCCTTGAACGCCGGCTTTGCGTACGTGCAAACGTATTGGCCTTGCAGCTTGGGTTATGGGCTGAAGGTGTTGGGTTATGGGCTAAAGGTCGGGCTTTCAGCCCTCGCCTTGAACGCCTGCTTTGCGTACGTGCAAACATATTGGCCTTGCAGCTTGGGCTATGGGCTAAAGGTCGGGCTTTCAGCCCTCGCCTTGAACGCCTGCTTTGCGTACG
>CAMGGA010000021.1 GCA_946055515.1 uncultured Bacteroidales bacterium | reverse complement strand
GCGTTGTTATCAAAATCAATGGCCACCAGGAGAAGAAGCGCTTCACGGTGCGCAAAATGTCGGGCAACGTAGGCGTTGAACGTATCTTCCCCCTCGAATCGCCCAACATCGAAAGCATCGAAGTGAACAAGATTGGTAAGGTGCGTCGCGCTAAGCTCTACTACCTCCGTAAGCTCACGGGTAAGAAGGCGCGCATCAAGGAAAAGCGCACTGCCGCCAAGGTGGATTAACATGGCGCAAGGGCGCTCGGCGCGGCCGGCTGTCCACGGAGCGGGCTTCAGTCCCCCGGCGACACACCGCGCACAGCACATCCCATATCCCCCATTCGCATTCTTTCTTCGCAAAAGGGGCTCTCACTGCGCTGAGGGCCCCTTTTCCTTATTGGCTCAAGCCTCCATCCCATCCCTTTCCCCATCATGAACAACGGTTATCCCGAAAACCCCAACCACCGCGGCATCGTGTTCCCCTCCCCCGTGTTCGGACCTGTCCACAGCCGCCGCTTGGGCGTGTCGCTCGGCATCAACCTGATGCCCGCCGACGGCAAACTCTGCACGTTCGACTGCATCTACTGCGAATGCGGCTTCAACGCCGACCATCGCCCGAAACTCCCGCGCCCCTCGCGCCGCGAAGTGGCCGAAAAGCTCGAGGCACAGTTGCAGAAAATGGACCGCGAGGGCATGCCGCCCGATGTGCTCACCTTCGCGGGCAACGGAGAACCGACCGCCCACCCCGAGTTCGCCGCCATCGTCGACGACGTGCTCGCCCTGCGCGACAAGTATTTTCCCCGCGCCAAGGTGAGCGTGCTGAGCAACAGCACCATGCTCCACCGCCCCGCAGTGGTCGAGGCACTCCGCAGGGTGGACAACAACATCCTGAAACTCGACACCGTCTGTGCCGACTATATCCGCCGTGTGGACTGCCCCCTCGGCGCGTTCGACGTGGAATCGACCATTGCAGCCCTCGAGGCATTCCACGGCCACGTCACCGTGCAGACGCTCTTCATGAAGGGAACGCACAACGGACAGTCGGTGGACAACACGGGCGAGGCTTTCGTAGGCCCCTGGCTCAAGGCGCTGCAGCGCATCCGCCCCGAAAAGGTGATGGTCTACACCATCGACCGCGAGACGCCCGCGCCCCATCTCCTCAAGGCTTCGCCCGAAGAACTCGACGCCATTGCCGCTCGGGTGCGCGAAGCGGGAATGGAAGTCGAGGTCGGCTATTGACCCCCTGTGCCTCCTTCGCGCTGACCGGAGGCGCAAGGCCGTGAAGCCGCCCGCGTAGCGACAAGCCCCGCGCCCGTTCCGCCTTTGCCCCTCATCCGAAGCCCTCTGTTCTCCCCAAATACATTCTCCATGCTCATCGCCCTCAGCGGCGGAGCCGATTCGGTGGCTCTGCTTCTCCTCATGCTTGAAAAAGGGCAGGCGGAAGCCGCAGCCCATTGCCACTTCGGCCTGCGCGGTGCGGAAAGCGACCGCGACGAGGCTTTTGTGCGCCAACTCTGCCAGGAGCGCGGCGTGAGGCTCCACGTGCGCCACTTCGACACGCTCGCCGAGGCCGTACGCACGGGCGAAAGCGTGGAAATGGTGGCCCGCCGCCAGCGCTATGCCTGGTTCGAAACCTTGCGCCGCGAGCACGGCTACGGTCCCGTGGCGGTGGCGCACCACCGCGACGACCAGGCCGAAACGCTCCTGCTGAACCTCGCGCGCGGAAGCGGGCTGCGCGGACTGGCGGGCATGGCCGAGGAGCGCGAGGGCGTGGTGCGCCCGCTGCTCCACTGGTCGCGCCGGCAAATCCTGGACTTTCTCGACAGCAGGGGGCAGAAGTTCGTGGACGATTCCACCAACTCCGACACGCGCTTCCGCCGCAACTTCATGCGCCACGAGGTGCTCCCCCTGCTCTCCACGCAATACCCCCGCATTGCCCAAACCCTGGCCGACACGGCCCGCCGCCTGCGCGAGGCACACAGCATCTACGCGTTCGGCCTCGAGGCGCTGCGCCGCCGCATCGTCCTGCCCTGCGGGCCGCTCGAAACGCTCCGCCTCGACCTCAAGGCCCTCGCGGACAGCCCCGCCCCCCGCACGCTACTCCACGAGTGGCTCTCGCCCTACGGCTTCACCGCGGCGCAGCTCGACGAAGCGCTTCGTTTGCGCCCCGGCGGACTGCTCGAAGCCCAGCCTTGGCTGCTCACGCGCCATGGCGACTGTCTGGTCGTGGCCCGCCGCCCGGCGGCCATTGATCCTCGCCCCTTGCCCCTTTCCAAGGGGACAGTTGAGCTCGGCGCCGCACGTTGTCTACACATCGAGCGCAGCCCGCTGGCGCGTTTGGCGGCCATTCCCCGCGAAAGGCAGGTGGCCTGTCTCGACCTCTCCGCGCTCCGCCCGCCGCTCGTTGTCCGCAGTGTGGCCGAAGCCGACCGTTTCCAGCCCTTCGGCATGAAGGGTACGCAGTCGGTGGCCGACTACCTGACGACGCGCCATCGTTCGCGCATCGAGAAGTTGGCCCAACTCGTCGTGTGCGACGCCGAAGGCATCGTTTGGCTGGTGGGTGAACGTCCTGCGCAGCGTGCCTGTGTCCATGAGGCGACGCAGGAAGTGCTGCTGCTGCGGATTGCAGACAGTTAAGACTATATGATGAAACTACACATGAAATACATTTTCCCCCTTCTCCTCCTTCTTCCCCTTTTCGCCTCCTGTGGCGAAGACCGCAGCGGCGAACAGCCCTTTGCGCCCGAGGTGCGTACGTTGGAAGCAACGGTCAGCGGTGCGCAGGCTGTGCTCCGGGGAGCGGTGCTCTCTTCCCCCAACAGCCATCTGCTCGAGTGCGGCTTTGCTTACGGCAACGACACGCTCCGCCTCTCCGTGGCCGCCGACTCTGCGCGCTACGAGTTTGAGGCGCAGACCGATACGCTCCGCCCCGGCCGCTACTTTGCCGTGGCCTATGCCAAAAACGGTGTGGGCACGAGTTATGCCGACACCGTTGCGTTTGAAATCACGGAAGAAGTGGAGCCGTAATCCCTGGCCTGCGCATCAGCGCGAAGTGCCCTGCGAGAGGCGCTTTATCACGTAGGTGACCACGCCCCACACCTCGAAACGGTCTGCCTCGCTGACGCGGATGGGCGCATAGTCGGCATTGGCGGGCTCGAGCACGACGCCGTCTGCCGTGACCGAGAGGCGTTTCACCGTGAATTCCCCTTCAACCACACACACCGCGATGTCGCCGTCCTTGGCTTCTACGCTCTTGTCCACGACGAGGATGTCACCCTCGTGGAGGTCGGCATCGACCATCGAGTCGCCCACGACCCGCGCATAGAAGGTGCTTTCGGGATGCTGCACCAAGTCGCGGTTGAGGTCGATGGCGTTTTCCATATATCCCTGGGCGGGGGAGGGAAATCCCGCCCGCACTCCTTCATCGGCAAAGGGCAGTTCCAAAGCCGTGAGGGTTTCTGCATTGTACAAAATCAATTCGCTCATGGTGCAAAGGTACGCACCCACACTCCTTGCGGACACTTTTCTGTCCGCTTTTTTTCTTTCCTCACGGCGGAAGTGCTAACTTTGCAAAGCAATCACTCCATTCTTATCACCATGACACAAGAAAAGAACCAATTTGGCGAACTTGCCGAAAAACCCGTGGGGCAACTGCTCATGCAGTATGCCATCCCCGCGATTGTAGCCATGGCCGCCTCGTCGGTGTACAACATCATCGACGGCGTGTTCATCGGTCAAGGCGTTGGGCCCGCGGCCATCATGGGACTTGCGCTGACGGGGCCCATCATGTCGCTCACCGCCGCCTTCGGGGCTATGGTGGGCGTGGGTGCCGCCACGCTGATGAGCGTGAAGCTCGGCCAGCGCGACTACGACACCGCGCAGTGCATCCTGGGCAACGTGGTGTTGATGAATGTGGGGATCGGCCTGCTCCTCGGCCTGAGTCTGCTCCTCTTCCTCGATCCTATCCTCCTCTTCTTCGGCGCCAGCAGCGTCACCCTCCCCTACGCCCGCGCCTTCATGCGCATCATCCTGCTCGGCAATGTGGTCACGCACCTCTATCTGGGACTCAACGCCATGCTGCGCTCGACCAACCGCCCGCGGCTGGCGATGTATGCCACCTTCGGTTCGGTGGTGCTCAACTGCATTTTTGCCCCGATCTTCATCTTCGTGCTCGGCTGGGGCATCGAGGGCGCGGCCTTTGCCACCATCCTGGCACAAGTGTGTATGCTCCTCTGGCAATTCCGCCTCTTCAGCAATCCCGCCGACTTCATCCACCTCGAGCGGAAGCGCCTCCGCCTCCAGCCCAAAATCGTGCGGGAGTCGCTGCTCGTGGGACTGCCGCAATTCCTCATCAACCTCTGCGCCTGCCTCGTGGCCGCCCTGATGACGCGCAGCCTCACGGACTACGGTGGCGATGTGGCTGTGGGCGCTTTCGGCATCTGCAACCGCTTGTTGCTCTTCGTGGTGATGGTGGTGATTGGCCTGAACCAGGGCATGCAGCCCATCGCGGGCTACAACTTCGGCGCGGGGCGCTACGACCGCGTGGTCGGCGTGTTGCGCAAGGCCCTGGTGGTGGCCACGGTCATCACCACCGCGGGCTTCCTCGTGGGCACCTTCCTCTCGCGCCCCATCGTGACGCTCTTCGCCAAGGATTCGTCCGAACTCATCGACATGGCCTCCCACGCCCTGCAGTGCGTGGTCATGATGTTCCCCATCGTGGGCGTGCAGATTGTGTCCACGGCATTCTTCCAGAGCATCGGCTATGCCCGCAAGAGCATCATCCTCTCACTGACGCGTCAGCTCATTTTCCTCGTGCCCGCCATCTTCCTGCTGCCGCACGTGTTCGCCGATCCGCTGGAGGGCCTCTGGCACGCTTCGCCCACAGCCGACGCGCTGGCTTCGGTGATTTCCATCGTGCTGCTCATGAAGCAGGTGAGAAAGTTCGCCGCACAGCATCCCTCCAACGCTCCACAACCCTAATCCCACATCACCATGAAACCATACGTAATCAACATAGGCCGCTCGCTCGGTAGCGGGGGGCGCGCCATCGGCCAACTGCTCGCGAAGGAACTGGGCATTGCCTACTTCGACCGCGAAATCCTCCATCTTGCAGCCCGGCAGAGCGGACTCTGCCCTGAGGTGTTTGCCCGCCGCGACGAACGGAACCGCTTCCTCCACACGCTGGGCAACATCATCCCCTTCGTGGGGGGCAGTGCGCCCTACGCCACGGGCGAACTCTCCGACGAAAACCTCTTCCGCATCCAGGCCGAAGCCATCCGCGAGGCTGCCGCGAAGGAGTCGTGCATCTTCATTGGCCGCTGTGCCGACTATGTGCTGCGCGACCATCCGCGCTGCGTGAATGTATTCATCACGGCCGACCTTCCCGACCGCATCCGCCGCGTGTGCCAGCTCGCGGGCTGCTCCGAGAAAGAGGCACGCCAGCGCATCGAGAAGGGCGACCGCGAAAGGGCATCGTTCTACAACTTCTACTCCTCGCGCCGCTGGGGGAATGCCACCACCTACCACCTCTGCATCAATTCCTCCGTGCTCGGCATTGAGCGCACGGCTGCTTTTGTCCGCGCCTTTGTGGAGGAAAAGCTCGGGGAAAGCGCTGCGCCCTGAATCCGCCCTTTCCCGCTGTACCATTTTCCAAAAAATACAACGCATGCTCCCTATGCTACAAAGAATTTTTTCCCTCCTCTTCCTCTTTCTCCTGGCCCTTCCCGCGCTCCACGCACAGCAGGTGCAGCAGCAGAAGCGAAGCCGCAGCGTATTCCTCTTCCCAGAGTTCCAGGACGCGAAAATCAAGCAGTCGTTCGGCCGCTACGCCAAGGCAAAGGCCAATATCTACCTCAAGGACGGCTCGCTCATGTACATGGAAAACGACAAGATCATGCGGGCCTACACCAAGGGCATCTTCGGCGTGACCTTCGGCGATACCCTCGAGTTCATGAAGGTTGACTCCGTGATGGCCCGCGTGGTGGCCCGCGATGGCTACAACTTCCTGCTCTGCCTCACCACGGTGAACATGAAGCGCTACCAGGAGGAAGAAGCCGGCGGCGCGGGACTGGACTATTTCCAGTTTGAGGACTTCAACGTGTTCATGACGCTCAACGAAGACCGACGCGACGACGACCTGGGCATTCCCCTGCAGGACAAATACTTCTTCAGCGCGAAAGGCTTCATTTTCCCCGCCAACGAAACGGCTTTCAAGAAGGCCATCGCACCGGAACAGCAGCAGCCGTTCAAGGTGTTGATGCAAAACCGCTTCTGGAGCTGGAAGGACCCCGAGTCGCTCAAGATGTTGCTGGAGTTCCTGCCCAAGTAGCCCGCCCCGCCCGACCACTTTCTGCAAGTATCATTGGCCCACGAGCCACAATCCTTTCCCGACATGCTACGATACTGGTTTCTTGCCGCCCGCCCCAAGACCCTCACGGCTGCACTCATCCCCGTGGCCACCGCCACAGCCCTGGCCCATGCCGAGGGAGTAGCCCAATGGGAGCCGGCCGTGCTCTGTTTCCTCTTCGCCGCCCTCATGCAGGTGGCGGCCAACTTCATCAACGACCTCTTCGACTTCCTCAAGGGCAGTGACCGCGAAGACCGCCTCGGGCCCGAGCGTGCCGTGGCCCAGGGGTGGATCAGTCCGCGTGCCATGCGCTTCGGCATCGTTGTCACCCTCATGCTTGCCTGCGGGGCGGGGTCGGCCCTGCTGCGCTACGGCGGCCCCGAACTGATCGGCATTGGCGTGGCCTGCGTGGTCTTTGCCTTCCTCTACACCACTGTCCTTTCCTACCGCGGCATGGGCGACCTGCTCGTGTGGGTGTTCTTCGGCTTCGTCCCCGTGCTCGGCACCTACTACGTGCAGGCACAGACCCTCTCCCCCTCCGCCTGGTGGCTGGCCGTTGCCATCGGACTGGTCACGGACACCCTCCTGGTGCTCAACAACTACCGCGACCGCGAGCAGGATGCGCTCAGCGGCAAGCGTACGCTCGTGGTGCGCTTCGGCGAAAGGTTCGGCAGCCTGTTCTACCTCCTGCAGGGCGTGGCCGCAGCGCTCTGTGCGTGCATGACAGCCTTCTACGGTCACACCTGGATGGCCGTGCTGCCGCTGCTCTACCTCCTGCCGCACTATCTCACCTGGCGCAAAATGGTGGAAATCCACCGGGGCCGCGAACTGAACCGCATCCTCGCCTTCACCTCGCGCAACATGTTCACCTTCGCCGTCCTTGTCGTGCTGGCTCTCTGGGTGGCCGCATAGGCGGCGCACTGTGGGGCGGCGGGCAAGGCACTTGTTGGCACGCTGTTCTACCAACTTCAGTTTGCAAATATTAGGATAGAACGATAAAAATTCGGTGATATGTTACGAAAAGACCGCTGAATAGGTGATTTTGTAATAACTTTGTCCGTGAAAATAAACTAAATTCAACCAAATCATCGAGCGAATGAGCAATTTCAGTTTTGCGCCGCGCCTCTTCAGCGAACTGCGGCACTACAACAAGGAGAAGTTTGCCGCCGATCTCATGGCGGGTCTCATTGTCGGCATCGTGGCCCTTCCGTTGGCCATCGCTTTCGGTATTGCCTCGGGCGTTTCCCCCTCGCAAGGCATCCTCACGGCCATCATCGGCGGTTTCCTCGTTTCCGCCCTCGGCGGCAGCCGCGTGCAGATTGGCGGTCCCACGGGCGCTTTCATCGTCATCATCTACGGCATTGTCAGCAATCCCGAACTCGGCCTTTCGGGGCTCATGATTGCCACCATGCTGGCGGGCCTTTTCCTCATCCTGCTGGGCGTTTGTCGACTCGGCACCATCATCAAGTTTATCCCCTATCCCATTGTCGTGGGCTTCACGAGCGGTATTGCCGTGACCATTTTCACCACACAAATCAAGGACCTCTTCGGCCTTACGATTGACGGCAAACTCCCGGGCGACTTCCTCTCGAAGTGGGTGGTCTATTTCCAGCATTTCCACACCGTCGATTGGATCACGACCGCCATGGGCATCCTGAGCATTGCCGTGATTGCCCTCACCCCGAAGGTGTCGAAAAAGATACCGGGCTCGCTCGTGGCCATTGTGCTCATGACCGTGGCGGGCTACTTCCTCAACGCCGCCAACCTCGGTTTCCACATCACTACCATCGGTGACCAGTTTGGCGAAATCAAGGCTACCATTCCCGAACTCCAGGTGCCCAATCTCACCTGGGAAAGCGTGAAGAGCCTGTTACCCACGGCCATGGTCATTGCCGTGCTCGGCGCCATCGAGTCGCTCCTTTCGGCCACCGTGGCCGACGGTGTGTGCGGTGACCACCACAACTCCAACCAGGAACTCATTGGCCAGGGCGTGGCCAACCTCTGCACGCCGCTCTTCGGCGGTATTCCCTGTACGGGCGCCATCGCCCGCACCATGACGAACATCAACAACGGCGGACGTACCCCCGTGGCGGGCATCATCCACGCCGCTGTGCTCCTCGTCATCTTCCTCGTGCTGATGCCCCTCGCCGCCTACATCCCCATGGCTTGTCTGGCCGGTGTGCTGGTGATTGTATCGTACAACATGAGCGGTTGGCGCACCTTCCTCCAGCTGATGAAGAACCCGAAGAGCGACATCATCGTGCTCTTCATGACCTTCTTCCTCACGGTCATCTTCGACCTCACCATCGCCATCGAAGTCGGCCTGCTCGTGGCCTGCTTGCTCTTCATGCGCCGTATGGCCGAGACCACGCAAATCAAGGTCATTGCCGACGAAATCGACCCCAACGACGAAACCGATGCCGTGGTGCACGAAGAACACCTTATCATCCCCGAAGGCGTGGAAGTGTACGAAATCAACGGCCCCTATTTCTTCGGTATTGCCAATAAGTTTGAGGAGCTCATGTCGGCCATGAACGACCACCCCAAGGTGCGCGTGATCCGCATGCGCCGTGTGCCCTTCATCGACTCCACGGGTATCCACAACCTCCAGAACCTCTGCGAAATGTCGCACCGCGAAGGCACCCACATCGTGCTCTCGGGCGTTACGCCGAATGTCTACAACGTATTGGAGCACAACGGCTTCTGCCAGTTGCTGGGCAAGGACCATATCTGCCCGAACATCAACGTGGCCCTCGAGCGCGCCGCTTCTATCGTGAAGCGTGGATAAGATTTCACCAAGGCAATGGCACATACAACCCCGTTGCCGAGTTTTGTCCCCATACAGAAGAAGGGCTGAAAGTACCATGCTTTCAGCCCTTTCTTCGAATAAACCTTGTTCCGCCTCCAAAATTCAGGTGAGGAGCGTGTGGCGCGTTTATTGTTTTGCCCTCAAATAACAAGCGCGGCAGAGCGGCTCGTATTCGGCTTGTTCGCCCAGCAGCACTTGTGCTTCGTTCTTTACAATGCGGTGTGACACGTGGGCCAGGTTGCCGCAGCGTACACAGATGGCGTGCACTTTCGTCACGTCTTCGGCAATGGCCATCAAGTCGGGCATGGGACCAAAGGGCTTGCCCTGAAAGTCCATGTCTAACCCCGCCACTATGACGCGCTTGCCCATGTCGGCGAGTTGGCGGCATACTTCTACCAACGATGCGTCGAAAAATTGGGCTTCGTCGATACCGACTACTTGCGCGTTCGAGGCCAGGAGAAGTAAGCTCTCGGGCGTGTCGATGGGGGTGGACAGGATGGAGTTGGCATCGTGCGAGACCACTTCTTCTTCGGAGTATCTCGTATCGATGGTGGGTTTGTAGATTTCCACCCTTTGGCGGGCAATCTTTGCGCGCTTCAGACGGCGGATGAGTTCTTCTGTCTTGCCGGAAAACATCGAGCCGCAAACGACCTCTATGCGGCCTTGGTTGTAATGTATGGCTTCTTGGTACATGGTTGGGTTGCTGTTGTGGTGCAGGCTGAAATGCTTTGAGCCCTGAAGCACGATAGTTCTATGGAACAAACCATCGCCCTTCAGGGCTCAATGTATGCAAGGCTAATAGGCTTTGTGTGCCTTTTTCATTGCTTAGTCTTCAATGAGGTTGCGGCCGGTCATTTCGGCAGGCTGGGGAAGTCCCATGATGTGGAGAATGGAGGGAGCCACATCGGCGAGCACACCATCGGTGACGCGTGCGCCCTTGTTCTCTGTCACGTAGATGAAGGGAACGGGGTTGAGCGAGTGGGCCGTGTTGGGGGTGCCGTCTTCGTTCAGCGCATTGTCTGCGTTGCCGTGGTCTGCGATGATGATGGATTCGTAGCCAGCAACGTTGGCGGCGGTGATTACTTCATTGACGCACTGGTCCACTGCCTTCACAGCCTGCTCGATAGCACTGTACACACCCGTGTGGCCCACCATGTCACCGTTGGCGAAGTTCACCACGATGAAGTCGTAAACGTTCTGTCCGATGGCTTCGACAAGTTTTTCCTTCACCTCGAAAGCGGACATTTCGGGCTTGAGGTCGTAAGTAGCTACCTTGGGTGAAGCCACGAGGATGCGCTCTTCGCCTTCGTAGGGTGTTTCGCGGCCACCGTTGAAGAAGAAGGTCACGTGGGCGTACTTCTCCGTTTCAGCCGTGTGGAGCTGGCGGAGACCCTGGGCGGAGAGGTATTCGCCGAGCGTGTTGCTGACGTTTTCCTTGGGGAAGAGGATGTGTACGCCTTGGAAGGAGGCATCGTAGGGTGTCATGCAGAAGTACTGGAGGCCGGGAATGGTCTGCATGCCTTCCTGTGGCATATCCTGCTGCGTGAGCACGATTGTGAGCTCTTTGGCGCGGTCGTTGCGGTAGTTGAAGAAGATGACCACGTCGCCTTCCTGGATGCGTCCGTCTACATTGGCATTGACGAGCGGCTCCATGAATTCGTCAGTGTTCTTGTGTTCGGGGCTGTCACTGTCGTAGCAGCTCTGCACGCCTTCCACCATGTCGGTGACGGCGCGGCCCTTGCCGTGAACGAGCTGGTCGTAGGCTACCTTCACACGGTCCCAGCGCTTGTCGCGGTCCATGGCGTAGAAACGGCCGATGATTGAGGCGATGTGGGCACCTTGGGCATCGCAGACTTCCTGGAGGTTCTGGATGAAGCCCTTGCCGCTGCGCGGGTCAGTGTCGCGGCCGTCCATGAAGCAGTGTACGAAGGTGCGTTCGGCCACGCCGGTTTCATTGGCAATCTCGATGAGTTTGAAAAGGTGGTCCAGGGAGCTGTGTACGCCACCCGTGGAGGTGAGTCCCATGAGGTGGAGGCGCTTGCCGCTTTCCTTGGCGTAGTTGTAGGCAGCCTGGATTTCGGGATTCTGGAGGATAGAGCCGTCGGCGCAGGCACGGTTGATTTTCACAAGGTCCTGGTAGACAATGCGGCCGGCACCGATGTTGAGGTGGCCCACTTCGGAGTTGCCCATCTGGCCATCGGGCAGACCCACGTTTTCGCCCGAAGTGAGGAGCTGGGAGTGGGGATAGGTGGCGGCGAGGTGGTCCATGAAGGGGGTGGGGGTTTCGAAGATAACGTCGCCGTGGTCGTGGCGGCCGATGCCCCATCCGTCGAGGATAATGAGGAGAGCTTTCTTTGACATATTGTAGAATGCTGTGAAAATATTCTGGTTTGAGAGCGGGTTACTTCAGCATTTGCAGCTTCTGTTCGATTTCGCCGAGATCGTCCTTGAGGCGTTGGATTTTTTTCTCCAAGTCAGCCACGAGGGCATTTCCCTTTGAGGTGGAAGTGCGGAAGAAGCCGAGGTTCGTCTCGTAGTTCTTGATTTCCTGCTTCTTGGCTTCAAGGGCCGACTGCAGGCGCTGGCGTTCGCGCTGAAGTTCGTTGGTGGGCTTGTCCGCTACGCTGCGGCGGTAGTCGTCCATGCGGCGACGGCCAGCGTTTTCGTGGAGCTTGTCGTAGATTTTGTCGCAGAGCTCGCGGTAGGCGCGGTAGGTCTTTTCCTTCTTGCTGTAAGGCACATGGCCGATTTCGTTCCAGCGGGCCTGAAGTTCGCGCACAGCCTGGAGCTGAGACTTGGCGTCGTCAGCGGGATTTTCTGCGAGCTGGCGGAGCGATTCGATGAGTTCTTGTTTTTGCTGCAGGTTGGCCTCTTCGGTGCGGCGCTGTCCGGCGTGGGCCTCGTTGCGCTGGTGGAAGAAGTGGTTGCAGGCATCGTTGAAGCGTTTCCACACCGCGTCGGACTGCTTGTGGGCCACGGGGCCAATGGCCTTCCATTCCTTCTGCAGTTCCACGAGGCGTTGGGCCGTGGCGTTCCAGTCGGTGCTGTCGCGCAAGGCTTCGGCCTGTGCAATGAGTGCGTTCTTTGCAGCGAGGTTCGCGCTGAGGCGTTCGCGGCTCTGCTTGAAATAAGCTGTCTTGGCTTGGAAGAAGCGGTCGCAGGCTTGGCGGAAGCGTTCAAAGATTTCGGTGTTCACCTTGCGGGGCGTGAAGCCGATTTGTTTCCACTGTGCCTGAAATTCCAGCACACGCTTTGTGGTTTCTTCCCACTGCGCGTAGGTCTGAAGGCTCTCGAGGTCGAGCGCCTCCACCTGCTGGCAGAGCTGCGTTTTCTGTTCGAGGTTCTGTGCTTCGCGTGCTTTGATTTGGTCGAAGTGGTCTTGATGGCGTTTGTTCACCACGGTCGAGGCGTCCTTGAAGCGCTTCCAGATTTCCTCGCGGAGTTCTTTGGCCACGGGGCCCGTTTCGCGGTACTCTTGGTGGAGTTTCTGGAGCTGGTGGAAAGCCGAGATGGGGTCTTCTACGGAAGCAAGCTTTTCGGCGGCTTCGCAGAGATGCGTCTTGATTTCGAGGTTTTTCTTGAAGTCGTAAGCCCGCATCTCGTGGTTGAGGCGAAGCTGGTCGTAGAACTGTTCCACGTAGAGCTGGTAGTTCTTCCAGAGTTCTGTGGCGTTTTCGGGCGGCACGGGGCCCACCTCTTTCCATTTAGCCTGGAGTTGCTTGGCCTCGTCGTAGCCCTTGTCGGCGGCTTCGGGTGTGGCAGCGAGTTCCTTGAGGCTGTCAATGATTTGGCGCTTCAGTTCGAGGTTGGCCTGTTTTTCGCGTTCAGCCTCTTCAGCCGCTTTCGTGCGGAGTTCGCGGATGAGTGCGAATTGCGCCTTGAAGTTTTCTTCGTCGCGGTCGGGCTGGGGCACGAAAGCATCGGGTTCTCCGCCTTCGGCGATATATTTTTCTCTTTCGGCTACTACTTCGGCAGCGTGGAAGCGATAGTAGAGCAACTTGAGGCGGTCCAGCTCTTGGCGCTCTACGGCTGCGGGGCCTTGGTAAACGATTTCTTTGAGGCGAGCGATGACATCGGCCTTGGTTTGCGGCTCAGCGGGAGCTTTTTCCTGAGGTGCTTCGGTGGCTTGAGCTTGTGCTTCGACAGGGGCTTCAGTGTTTGCTTCAACGGGGCTCTGGGCTTGTGCCTGCGCTTCGTTTGCTTCGGTAGTTTGCTTAATTTCGTCCATGATCAGTTGGATAGGGTCAGTACTATAGGGGATGCGCCGCGTAGGACGCAAGGTTTGTTCGTGAGTATTTGAAAATGCAAATAAAACTATTATTTTTGTTTCGGCCAAATCTGCTTTTTGGTTTTTTGCGGGCAGGGGCTAAATCCATGTTTTTAAACGGAAAACGCCGTAGAATAGACCGGTGACAACGATGGAAAGGACGATGACGAGGGGGAAGCCCCACCAAGAGGTTTCCATGCCGTTGATGAGGTTCATACCGAAGATACTGGCGATGAGTGTGGGGAACATGAGGATAATGGACACCGAGGTCATCTGTTTCATCACGCCGGCCATGTTGTTGTTGATGATGCTGGCGTAGGTTTCCATGGTCGAGTCGAGGATGTTGGCGTAGATGTTGGTTGTTTCGCGTGCCTGGTTCATCTCGATGGTCACGTCCTCGATGAGGTCCGCGTCGAGTTCATCGACGGGGAGTTTGAACTTCAGTTTGGAGAGGAGCGTTTCGTTGCCGCGGATGGACGTGATGAAATACGTCAGGCTGTCCTGCAGGCGGGAGAGGCCGATGAGGTCTTCGTTGTCGATTTGTCGGTCCAGGTTGCGTTTGGCCTCTTCGATGAGCACGTTGATTTGCTTCAGGCGCTTCAGGTACCACACGGCTGAAGAGAGGAAGAGGCGGAACACGAGGTCTACGTTGTCTGTGAATCCGGCATTGCGTTTCTGTTGGTACGATACGAAGTCGATCATCATGTTCGTTTCGTAGTTGCATACAGTGATGCAGATGCCTTTGTTGAGAATGATGCCTAAGGGGATGGTGGTGTGTGGTGTGCGCGAGGCCACTTCTTTCACGTAAGGAATGCGCAGGATAATCAGTGACCAACCTTCGTCGTATTCATAGCGGGAGCGCTCGTCTTTGTCTCGGATGTCATCGAGGAAATAGTCCGGCACATGGAGTTCGTCAATGAGGTAGGCTTCGTCTTCGGGAGTGGGGCAGGTCACTTGCATCCAGCAGTCGGGAGTCCACTCTTCGAGGATGCGGAGGGTCTTGTTGTAGTTCCAGTAGGTGCGCATAATGGGAAAGGTCCTTTGTGGATTGATGGGGAAACTGAGCTTTGCTTTTCACACACGGGGTGTGGGCCACGCTGGAGTTTCCTTCTCAGAAAGGGCTTTCTCCAGGTGGAACTAATCAAAGGTTTCCGCGTGATAGTCGTCCATGTGTGGGTTAATAATTGATTTTATGGGTGCAAAGATAGTGCAAGGCGAGAGCAGAGCAAAGAAAAGCCGAAGGATTTTATTTGCTTTGCCGAGCCGCAGCCTATCTTGGCGAAGCAAAGTAGTGCAAACCGAATGCAATGACAAAGGAAAAGCCGAAGGATTTTATTTGCTCTGCCGAGCCGCAGCCTATCTTGGCGAAATATAAGAGCTGCGGTGTCCCCACCGCATAATGGCAATCAAGTCCTTTTTAGATTACGGCGCTCACCTCCTTGAAGGCGTAGGTACGTTGGGAGCCATCGGGCAGTTCGAGCAGGAGCAGTCCTGCGGGGGAAACGTCCACGATGCGTGCTTCGAATCCCCCTTGTGCATCGCGATAAGGGTGAAAACCATCCCGGCGGAAGAGATGTTGGAGATAAGCGGCGTGGAGTCGCTTCATCCCATTCCGCTGCAGCTCACGGTAGAGCGTGTCGAACTGGAGGAGAATTTCGCTGAGGAGGGCAGCCCGGTCGAGCGAATGGCCGAGGAGTTGGCGCAGCGACACCGGGTTGGGCGCATCGCTCCGGAAAGACAGTTGGTTCACGTTCACTCCCACCCCCGTGAGCGTCGTGGCGATGGTTGCCCCCGTGAGTGTATGTTCGAGGAGCATCCCGCAGAGCTTCTTTTCCCCCACATAGATATCGTTGGGCCACTTCACCTCGGCCTCCACGCCCAAGGGTTGGAGGGTATAGACCACGGCCAGCGCCAAGGCCTCCGAGAGTGCGAACTGTTCGGCGGCGCGGAGAAAAGTAGGGTAGAAGCGGAAACTGAACAGCAGATTCTGCCCCGCCTCCGCCTCCCAGTGCGTGCCGCGCTGTCCCCGCCCTGCCGTCTGGAAATCCGTGGTGAGGAGATAAAATGGTGCGGTCTGCTCGGGCAGTTCGCGAAGCGCGCACATCGTCGAAGCCGTTTCGGTCAGGTGTCGGGCGTCCCAACCCGCAGGCAGTTCAGGCTTGAAGAGCAGCATATTCAGCTTGGATTTTCTTGGGAAGTTTGCGCAGCACCTCACTGAGCGAATGGTCAATCAGCTCGTAGACAAGCTGGTCTGGAACGTCGGTGTCGAAATGCACCTCGCTCCAGTACTTCTTGTTCCAGTGGAAAGCGCCCACGATGCCCTGGTATTTGTCGCGCAGTTCGATGGCATAGTCAGGGTCCATCTTGACCACGACGAGGTCAGGCTTTTCCAGGTCGATATAGGCAAAGATTTTGTTGTAGACGCGGAAGAGCACGCCTTCCGGTCCGAAGGCACTGTCCTCGGTAGCGAGGGGTTTGGCGAGGCAGTACTCGCGCACGGTTTGTATGTTCATATTGAAAATTCAGAAGATGTAGCGTGGAACACGTTGCGGTAGTGGTGCAGGACAAAAGGAGGCGCTGCCCCCTCGAGCGTGATGAGGTCGAAGCGGAACGGTCGGTCCATCAGACGGCGCTGGGCCAGGTAGTGCGTGGCAGCCCGTCGCAGTCGTTGCTGTTGGGCAAAGCTCACGATTTCGCTGGGCACGATGTAGTCCCCGTTGCTTCGCGTCTTCACCTCCACAAACACAATCTGTCCCCAGTACTCGGCAATGATGTCGAGTTCCAGGTGTCCCGAGCGCCAGTTGTGTTCGAGTAGCGTGTACCCGCGTTTCATCAGGTGCAGCATGGCCTCCTGTTCCCCGAGGCGTCCCTTCGTGTGGCGTTCGTTCATCGGCGTTTCTCTTTGAAAAACTGCTTCATCAGTGCAGCACATTCCTCCTCGAGCACGCCCGCCGTCACTTCCGTCTTTGGGTGCAGGGCCTGCGGGGCAAAGGCGGCGAAGCCCCGTTTCGGGTCTGATGCACCGTAGACGACGCGGCCAATCTGGGACCAGCCCAACGCTCCGGCACACATCACGCAGGGCTCTACGGTCACGTAGAGCGTACAGGGATCGAGATACTTGCCGCCCAGCGCGTCGGCTGCCGCCGTGATGGCCTGCATCTCGGCGTGGGCAGTAACGTCAGTGAGCGTTTCCGTGAGGTTGTGGGCCCGTGCAATGATGCGGTCGCGGCATACCACCACGGCCCCCACGGGCACTTCGTCCTTCTCGAATGCCAGCCGGGCCTGTTCGAGGGCGCGGCGCATATAATCTTCGTCTGTCATGGCAATGGAGTTTTTCCAGTTTCGGGAGCGAAACAGGAGGTTATCAGGTTAGGGTCGCTTCGCTCCCAGGGTTATGAGGTTATGAAGTAACTGGCTAAAGGTTGTTGCTCAAAGAGTAATATTATACCCTCCTAACCTGCGCGAAGCGCAACACCTCATAATCTTATTATGAATGAATGAGTTGTAATGCCACGCGTTGCCGTTCATCGTCGATGTCGAGCACACGCACCATCACCTTCTGCTGGATGTGCACCACTTCGGCCGGGTCCTTCACGAAGTGGTCCGAAAGTTTGGAAATGTGGATCAGGCCCTTTACCTTGATACCCATATCCACGAAGCAGCCAAATTTCGTGATGTTCGTCACCACGCCGGGGATTTCCATCCCCTCGCGGAGGTCATCGAGGCTGTGGAGGTTTTCGGCGAAGGAGAACACCTGCGCCTTCCCGCGCGGGTCGCGTCCGGGTTTGGCCAGTTCGTCCATGATGTCCGTGAGCGTAGGCATACCCACCTCCTCCGTGCAGTACTGTTCCAGGCGGAGCCCCTGGCGCAGAGCCGGGTTGGCCACGAGGTCAGCCACTTGACTGCCCGCATCGTGCGCTATCCGTTCCACAAGGGCATAGCGTTCGGGGTGCACCGCCGTGTTATCGAGCGGGTTGGCCGCACCGGGAATGCGCAGGAAGCCCGCACACTGCTCAAATGCCTTTGCCCCGAGGCGGGGCACCCGGAGCAGGTCCTTGCGCGAGGCGAAAGGCCCATGTGCGGCGCGGTAGTCCACGATGTTCTGCGCCAGGGCAGGTCCGAGGCCCGACACGTAGGTGAGCAGGTGCTTCGAGGCCGTGTTGAGGTTCACCCCCACCGTGTTCACGCAGTGCTCCACGGTCTGGTCCAGACACCTGCGGAGTTCCGCCTGGTCCACATCGTGTTGATACTGTCCCACGCCGATGGCCTTCGGGTCGATTTTCACCAGTTCCGCCAGCGGGTCGGCCAGTCGGCGGCCGATGCTCACCGCCCCGCGCACGGTCACGTCGTAGTTCGGGAACTCTTCGCGCGCCACCTTCGAGGCCGAATAGACCGAAGCCCCGTCCTCGCTCACGAGGAACACGTCCACATCCTTCAGGTGAAGGCTTTTCACGAGTTCCTCCGTTTCGCGGCCCGCCGTGCCGTTGCCGATGGCGATGGCCTCGATTTTATACTGTTCCACCAGGCTGTTCAGCTTGAAGCCCGAGCGGGCATACTGGTTCTGCGGCGGATGCGGGAAAATCGTCTCGTTGTGGAGCAAGTTGCCCTGCGCGTCGAGACACACCACCTTACACCCCGTGCGAAACCCCGGGTCGATGGCGAGGATGCGGCGCTGCCCGAGCGGCGCTGCCAGGAGCAGTTGGCGGAGGTTCTCCGCAAACACACCGATGGCCTCCTCGTCCGCGTGGAGTTTGCTGCTGCCCGCAAATTCCGTTTCGATGGCCGGGCGCAAGAGCCGTTTGTAGGCATCGGCCGCCGCGAGCTGGATTTGCTTGCCCGCCTTGCTGCCTGGGCGGAGATAGGCACGGGCAATGCGGTCCACACAGCCCTCTTCCTCCTCCGGCACGATGGTCACGCGCAGGTAGCCTTCCGCCTCGCCGCGGCGCATGGCGAGCAGTCGGTGGGAGGTGCAGCGGCGCAGCGGTTCGCTCCAGTCGAAATAGTCGCGGTACTTGCCCGCCTCCGCCTCCTTCGCCTTCACCACCTTGGAGCGGATGAAGCCCTTCCGTTCAAACTGTACGCGCACAGTCTGTCGGATGCGTTCGTCCTCGTTCATGCGTTCCGCCACGATGTCGCGCGCCCCTTGCAGCGCCTCGTCGATGCTTTCCACCTCCCCTTTGACGAAAGACTGCGCCATCTCTTCGGGCGTAGCCTTCACGTTGAGGAGCATGAGGTCCGCGAGCGGTTCGAGTCCCTTCTTGCGGGCCATTTCGGCGCGCGTCTTGCGTTTCGGCTTGAAAGGCAGGTAGAGGTCCTCGAGCAGCGTCGGGTCCCAGCAGTCAGCGATACGTGCGCGCAGCGCCTCGGTGAGTTTGCCCTGTTGCTCGATGGTCTGGAGGATATACTCGCGTCGGTGCGCGATTTCCTGTGCCTGTTCGTAGAGCTTCTTCACCTGCGCCACCTCCACCTCGTTCATTCCGCTGGTGGCTTCTTTTCGGTAACGGCTGATGAAGGGCACGGTTGCGCCGGCTTCGAGCAGCTGGATGGTGGCGGCCACTTGCTTCTCGCGCAACTGGAGTTGTTGGGCTATATAGGCTGTGAGGGTCATGGAAGGAAGGTTAAGGGTTAGGTTAGGCGGAAAAAGGAAATGCCAACCGGGGAAGGCCGGACTGTCCCGCGAAGGGGCTGTCATTGCGGGCCGTCTTCGGTTGGCATGCAGTGAAAGGCCAGAGCGGCAGAGCCGTGGCCGGGTGTCTTACTCGGCGAGGTAAGCCGTGACATTCTGCTCGATGCGGGCCAACACGTCGTCGGCGGGAGCAGGCTGGAAAGTCTCGCCCGTGATGTGCTCGTAGAGCTCGATGTAGCGGTCCGAGATGCTCTTCACCACTTCGGGTGTCATTTCGGGAACCTTCTGGTCGGCGGCACCGTGAACCTGGAAACCGTTGCTCAGCAGCCATTCGCGCACGAATTCCTTGCTGAGCTGCTTCTGCGGTTCACCCTTGGCAAAGCGTTCTTCGTAGCCTTCGGCATAGAAGTAGCGCGAAGAGTCGGGCGTGTGGATTTCGTCCA
>CAMGGA010000020.1 GCA_946055515.1 uncultured Bacteroidales bacterium | reverse complement strand
TGCCCATCACGTCGAACTTGACGAAGGCGTTCTTTCCGTTGGCGTTGTCGAAATCATAGTCGCGGAAGTCAAAGGTTTCCTTGGAGAATACTTCCACATTGCACGAGGGAAGGCCCGAAACGTCGCCTGCAATGCCGAGGGAGAGGAGCTGCTGTCCGCCCTTGCTCATCTTGAAGGTCACTCTGGCCTTGCTGTTGCCCGTGAAGGCGATTTCGGAAGTGTCGAACTTATAGCCATTGTTGAGTTCGACGAGGGCGCTGGCCGTGATGGCGCTCTTGCTGATGTCGAAGTTCTCGCCGTTGATGGAGTTAAGGTCTATCTTCACGGTGGTCTTCACCACGGTGCTTCCGCCCTGGGTGAGGGTCACCACGATGTTCTCGGGCACGCCGACGGTGTAGGTAGTGCGGTCGTAATAATCGTTATACTCGTTGTTGACATATTCGAAGTCGGTCCAGTCGTCGAGGGTATAGCATTTTACCTTTTTCACGTTGCCGCTCGTTTCGAGCTTGAGCACGCATTCGGCGCCGTTCTGGTCCTTGAATACGAAGGAGAGTCCGGCATCGTCGGAGCGTTTCCAACGGCCGTTGGAAGCGGTGAACTTGCCCTTGAAATTGGAAGCTACCAGAAGAGACGTGTAGTTCGTGAAGAAATAGGTGTCGATGTAGCTGCCGTATTTTTCTTTCTCCACGTCCTGCGTGCCTGTGGCGGTGCGGGTGGCGTTGAGGCAATTCTCGGCCCAGTCTTCCACAACATCCCATTCATAGTTGTCGAAATAGGTTTCGGAGATGTATTGGCTGAGGTCTGCAATCTGCTGGAAGTCCGAAGCGGGCGTTGCGTTCATGAAGTCGAGTGCAATGGCCTCCATCTTTTCCTTCTGCTCAGCGGGCGAGAGAGCTTTGGTGGGGTCGGTGCCGGGATCGGGGTCGGTGGGTTTCGTGGGGTCGGACGGATCGGGGGTGGCGGGGTCGTCGTCGCCGCAAGCTACGAAAAGGCTACCTGTCAGGAGGAGTCCACAAAGGAACGTAAGGAAGTGTTTTAGTTTCATGTTACTTTTAATATGGGTTTATACGTACTTGTTCTTCTCTTGGCCCATCGCGCAAGGCGAGGGATTGAGGCCGCAAATGTAAACAACATTTTAGGAAATAAAAAGAATGTGTCGTATTTTGTTCTTTCGGGATGGCAAAACAAAAGCAAAACAACGCAAAGTGGCTGAAGGGAACGGCGGACGGAAATGACGAACGGCGAGAAAGCGTTGGGGCGAGAAAGGACGAAGCGAGAAAGAGCGGGGTGTGAAGGCTAAAAAAAAGACCTTTCACACATATTGTCCCTAAGTATCAAATGGTTAGGGGCTCAGTGTGAAAGGTGACACGTGAAATCTGGCAGTAATTTCCGTATAGAGGAGCTATAGAAGGCGGGGACGGAGGACTGACTTCACACCGTGGGTACGATGCGGAGCCTGCAGCGCTCCGTCCCCGTTTCAATGTCTATCTGTAGCCGGGATTAGCGGCGAAGATTCGGGTTCTTTTCTACTTCTGTGTTGGGATAGGGGATGTAGATGCTTTCATCGCCTGCCCAGGTGGACTTCGTCACGGCCACGCTTTCCTTGGCCTTGATGCCCGGAGCCACTTCGATTTCGGGGTTCTGCACGCGGTAGTCGAAGTTTTCCTTCAGGCGGTTGAGGCGGAATTCATCGGAGCGGCGGGTCACCATGGCTACCCAGTAGCCAGCCACTTCCCAGCCGTGTTCCCAGTAGGCCGCTTCGGCGAGCTGGTCGGCGGTGAGGGCGTCGATGGCGAAGGTGCCGAGGCCGGGGATGGTGATGTTCGAGGCATCGGCGCAGGCACGGCCATGCACGCGCTTCAGGCACTGGCGGGCCAGGGTGAGGTCGGCCTCGCCGGCGCGGGCTGCGCTCTCGGCGTACCAGAGGAGCACTTCGGAGTAGCGGATGACGCGGTGGCGATGGCCGTTGGTCATGCCGCGGTAGTTGCGCTGGAGGTAGTTGTAGGGCTGGGCGAGCTCCTTACCCGAAGCATCGGCGTTGGTGGTGAACACGCAGAACATGGGGTGGTAGGCATCGACCACCTTCTTGCCCGTGGCGTCGAGTTCCCACCAATCTACGGTTTTCACGATGTTGCCGTCGCCGTCCTCGAAGGTCACCTTGGGCGCATAGACAGCGTCCTTGCGCGGTCCGTCGGGGTAGTTTTTCCAGAACTTGATTTCGCCCCAGGCATCGCCCCATCCGCCGTCGCCGAGGCCCTCGAAGCGGCAGCAGGAGGTGAGCTGGGAGTCGTGGTCCCAAGAGCCGTTGATGGGAGAGTTGTCGATACCGACGAGGGTGGCCTTGTTGTAGTTGTGACCCATGGAGTAGACCTGGTTCCAGGCGTCCTCGAGGAAGAAGCCGTAAGCGGCCTCCTTGTCGATGACTTCGCGGGCCTTGTCGGCAGCGAGCTTGTAGTAGCTCTGGCCGAGGTTGAGCGGATAGCCTGCCATGGACATGTAGACGGCCGAGAGCGTGGCCTTGGCGGCTTGGGTGGTTACCCAGGCATCGACGCCGTCGTGGTGGCGCGGGGCTTTCTCATAGCCGGTCGGGAGGAGTTCCTCCGCATCCTTGAGGTCCTGAACAATGAGGCTGTAGACCTGTTCGACCGAAGCGGGGGCCTTGTCGGGCGCAGAGAGGGCCGAGGTGGTCTCGAGCGGGAGCGGACCGAAGATGCGCACGAGGTAGTAGTAGGCGTAGGCGCGCCAGTACTTGGCATTGCCGATGGCAATGTTTTTCTCTGTTTCGCTCACGGGCGCGTTTGGAGCCGCGTCGAGGATGATGTTGGCGGCCTTGATGACGGCGTAGTGGTTGTTCCACGCGGCGGTCACACCTTTATTATTATTGTTCGCACTGAAGGCATCGAGTTCGGCACAAGCTTGCTTGTTGGAACCGGGGTTGGCGGTGATGTCGTCGCCCTGCCACTGGGGGTACATCATGTTGGTCCAGCCCTGCGTGAGGTTTACCTTTTCATAAAGTGCGGTGACGCTTCCCTCGAGGGCAGCCTCTGAGTCGAGGTAGTTGCCCGGAGTGAGGAGTCCCTTGGGGTCTTCGTTGAGGAAGTCGTTGCACGAGGTGGCCATCAGCGAAGCGGCCAGCAAGCCACCGAGGATTATTTGGTATTTCATAAAAGTCAGATGTTAGGATAAGATTTTCTTGCTGAAAGAACTGCCTGGGCTTTGTCAGAAAGTCATGCGCACGCCGAAGGTGAAGGTGCGGGGGTTGGGGTAGGAACCCATGTCAAGACCGTTGTTCACGTCCACGTGGCTGCTGCTGAAGGAGGCTCCGGCGGGGTCGTTACCCTTGTAGCCCGTGATGGTGAAGAGGTTCTGGACTGAGAAGGAGAAGCGGAAATCGCAGATGCCCTTCACGGCCGAACGCGGGAGGTTGTAGGCAATGCTGAGGTTCTGGCAGCGGAGGTAGTCGGCGTTTTCGAGCCACTTGGTGGAGTTGCCGTAGTTCTTGTTGCTGACACCGAGGGTGGGCATTTCCTTGCCTACAAGGCCGAGGTAGTCGGCATCGGTGACGAACATGGAAGCGCCGACCTGGGAGTTCATGGCGAAGCGCACGAGGTTAAGGCGCTGGGCACCGAAGGCGGCGTTGAAGAAGACATTCATTTCCCAGTTCTTGTAGCGCAGGGAGTTGTTCCAGCCCAGGGTGAAGTCGGGGTTGGCACAGCCGATGACGAAGCGGTCGTCGCCCGTGGGAGCGAGCGTGATGTTGCCGTTCTTGTCGTAGTAGCCGTCTACATAGGTACCGTCGTCCTGCTTCTGGAGTCCGGCCCAGCGGTAGCCGTAGAAGGTACCGATGGCTTCGCCTTCCTTCACGATGGTACAGGGATCAACCGTGCCCTGCGAGGGGCTGGGGCCGTAGAGGATGGGGTCTTCGGCGGTGAGCTTCGTCACCTCGTTCTTGATGTAGCTGCCGTTCAGCGTGGAGGTCCAGCTGAAGTCGCGGGTCTGGAAGATGCGGGCGGAGAGGCTCACATCGAGACCCTTGTTGCTCACTTCACCTGCGTTTACCCAATAGGTGGGGCCGCCCTGGTAGGCGGGAGCCGTCTTGCGCAGGAGGGCATCGGTGGTTTTCTTGCTGTAGTAGTCGATGGTGAGGCCGATGCGGTTCTCCCAGAAGCCGAGGTCAATGCCGAGGTCGAACTGCTTTACCTTTTCCCAGGTGAGGTCGGGCGTAGCGGGATTGTTGGACCAGTAGCCGGTGTACATGCTGCCCATACCGTAGTTGAAGGCCATGGACGACATGGTGCCGAGCGTGCTGTAGGGGTCGATGTCCTGGTTACCGATTACACCGTAGCTGGCACGAATCTTGAGGTTGCTGAGGGCGGTGAAGCTCTTCATGAACTCTTCCTGCGTGACGGTCCATGCGGCGGCCACGGAGGGGAAGTAGCCCCACTTCTTGTTGGTGAAGCGCGAACTGCCGTCGGCACGCAGCGTGGCGGTGAGCATGTAGCGGTCGGAATAGTTGTACATGACACGGGCCACACCGGAAAGGAGGGTCCACTTGCTGTAGCCGTTGGCGGCATTGCGGGTGGCAGCGTTCTGCACGTCCCAGTAGCCTACGCCTTCGTTGGCAAGGTTGTCGCCGTTGATGCTCATGTTGCGGCGCTCCGAGGAGGTTGCTTCCCAAACGCCCGTGGCGGTGAGGCCGTGTCCGCCCCACTGGTGGGTGTAGGTGAGGTTGTTGGTGCTCTGGAGGAGGAGGCGGTAGACGTCGGAGTTGCTCATGGAGCTGGCGCCCATGGCCTTGCTCGAACCGAAGCTATAAGCCTTGCGGTCGGAGTAGTCCACACCGTTGGTGGTGGTGAAGGTAAGACCCGGGGCGATGTAGAACTTCAGGTCGATGTGTCCGCTGGCAGAAGTCTTCTGGCGGTCGTTGAGCGTGCCGTCGAGGTAGGCCAGAGGACTGCGCTGGATACAGTTGTAGGGGTCGAGGCTGTAGGAGCCGTTCTCGGTGAACACCTCCATCGTGGGCGAATAGTTGAGCGCAATCCAGATGGGGTTCCACTGGTTCTGGTTGAAGCCGGCGCCCTTGCCCTTGCCCTGCGAGAGGTTCACGTCGGCGGTCATATCGAGCCAGCTGAAGAGCTTGCTGTGTACGTTCATCTTGGCCGAGTAGCGCTCGAACTTGGTGTTGCGAATGACGCCCTCGTGCTGCATGTAGTTGCCCGACACGTAATATTGCGTTTCTTCGTTGCCCTTGGAGATGGCGAGCTTGTAGTTCTGGGTGACACCCGTCTGGAGCACTTCGTCGAGCCAATCCACGCCGGCCTTCGTGCCGTCGAGGTAACCCTGGAGCTGGGTGGGGTCGATACCCTTGTAGTCCACGAGAGCCTGGGCATAGCTGCGGGTTGACATCACTTCAGGCATATTGTAGGCTTTGGCCAGGCCGAGCGCAGCGTCAAACACTACCTGCGTGCCCGAAGAGCGACCTTGCTTGGTAGTGATGAGTACGACGCCGTTGGCACCGCGTGCACCATAGATGGCGGTGGAGGAAGCGTCCTTCAGCACCTGCATGCTCTGGATGTCTTCGGGGTTGATGCCGTCGAGGCCGCTCTCACGAACGATGCCGTCCACGACGTAGAGCGGGTCGTTACTCTTGTTGATGGAGCTGACACCACGGACGCGGATTTTCAAATCACCACCGGGCACGCCACTCTGCATCACTTCCACGCCCGACACGCGGCCCTGGAGGGCATCCTCGACGCGGGTGATGGGTTCGTCCTTGAACTGCTTGTTGTCCATGACGGCCACGGATCCAGCGAGGTCGGCCTTGCGCACGGTGCCGTAGCCAATCACGACGGCTTCGTTGAGGGTATTGTCGATGGACTTGAGTTTGACTTGCATGTTCGCCCCCGTGGCTTTCACTTCGGCGCGGCTGTAACCGATGTAGGTGAAGACGAGGGTCTGGCCGGCCTTGGCGTTGATGGTGAAGCGGCCGTTGTGGTCCGTGACAGCGCGCGTCTTGGTGCCTTGGAGCACGACGGTGACGCCAACGAGGGGTTCGCCGTTTTCATCGGTCACTACGCCGCCCACGGCTTTCTGCTGCTGTACGCTGAGCGACGTGGGCCACGCGGGGGATGCCTCCGCGGCAACGGAAGTGGTGGGTACAGCGGGGAGAAGTAACAAACACATCGATACGGGCCATGCGCCCCATTCGCATCGCAAACCGCGGGCAAATTCGCGCCGCAGGTTCTTCGTTTTGTTTTTCATAAGCGTAAAAAATTAAGGTTCTTCATTGTGCTTAAATCAGAAAGCTGAAAGCCCAAGCGCTTTCCGGCAAAGTTTTTCGAAGGCATACTCGCTTTCCTTCTTCCAAGCCTTCTGTTTTAAACTTCATTTGCTGCAAGCGGATGGGGGCGAAGGGGATGGCCGGATGTGTTTGTGGATTCGTCCTGTCTTCTACCCCAAGGGCTTGTTCTGCGGCAAAAATATAGAGGGCATCGAGAAAATGCAACTTTTGGAAAACTTTTTTCTTCCTTTTATACAAAAATAAAACTCGCCGGGGTTCAGCGAGTTTTATGGAAAGGTGTGTGTGGGGGGCTTAGCGCATGCCCATGGCGAGGAGTTCTTCGCGTTTTTTCGTTTCGAGAAATTCGTAGATGCCGCAGAGGTGTTCGCGCACGCGGCCGTGGCCGAACTCGTAGACTTTCGTGGCGAGGCCGTCGAGGAAGTCGCGGTCGTGGCTCACCACGATGAGGGTGCCGTCGAAGTGGAGCAGGGCCTGCTTGAGCACGTCCTTCGTGCGCAGGTCGAGGTGGTTGGTGGGCTCGTCGAGGATGAGGAGGTTGAAAGGCTCGAGGAGGAGCTTGAGGATGGCGAGGCGCGTGCGCTCGCCGCCCGAGAGCACTTTCACCTTCTTCGTGCTGGCCTCGCCGCCGAACATGAAGGCGCCGAGGAGGTCGCGGATTTTGTTGCGCACCTCGCCCTTGGCCACGTCGTCAATGGTCTGGAACACGGTGAGTTCGCCGTCGAGGAGCGAAGCCTGGTTCTGGGCGAAATAGCCCACCTGCACGTTGTGCCCGAGGGTGAGAGTGCCCTCGTGTTCGAGCTGCCCCATGATGCACTTCACGAGCGTGGACTTGCCTTCGCCGTTGCGCCCCACAAATGCCACCTTGTCGCCGCGTTCGATGGTGAGCGTGGCGTCCGAGAAGATACGTTTTGGCCCGAAAGCCTTGCCCACGCCTTCCATTACCACGGGGTACTGCCCGCTGCGCGGCGAGGGCGGGAAGCGGAGGCGGAGCGCGGAGGTGTCTTCCTCGTCCACCTCGATGAGTTCGAGTTTTTCGAGCATCTTCACGCGGCTCTGCACTTGGTAGGTCTTGGAGTAGGTGCCCTTGAAGCGCTCAATGAAGTCTTTCGTCTCCTGGATCATTTTCTGCTGCTCGTCGTACTGCTTCTGTTGCTGTTCGCGGCGTTCGGCGCGCAGCTGCAGGTACTGCGAATAGTTCACCTTGTAGTCATAGATGCGGCCCATTGTCACTTCGATGGTGCGCGTGGTAATGTTGTCCACGAACTTGCGGTCGTGACTGATGACTACGACAGCCTTTCCGTTCGACACGAGGAAGTCCTCGAGCCAGCCGATGGACTCGATGTCGAGGTGGTTGGTGGGTTCGTCGAGGAGGAGCACGTCGGGGTTCTGGAGCAACATTTTGGCCAGTTCGATGCGCATGCGCCAGCCGCCGGAAAACTCGCTGGTCTGGCGGCGGAAGTCGGAACGCTCGAAGCCGAGGCCGAGGAGGGTTTTCTCCACGTCTTCCTCGAAGTGGGTCATGTCGATGGCGTAGAACTTCTCGCTGAGCATCGCCACTTCTTCGATGAGCTGCATGTATTCCTCGCTCTCGTAGTCGGTGCGTTCGGCGAGTTGGCGGTTGAGGTCTTCGATGTGCGCCTCCATCTCGTGGAGATGGGCAAAGGCTTGGCTGGCTTCTTCAAATACGGTGCGTCCGTCCTCGGTCATGAGGTGCTGGGGGAGGTAGGCTATGACGGTGTCCTTGGGGGCGGAAACGGTGCCGCGGGTGGCAGTGCGCACGCCTGCCAGGATTTTGAGCAGGGTGCTTTTCCCTGCGCCGTTCTTGCCCATCAGGGCGATGCGGTCTTTCTCGTTGATGACGAAGGAGATGTCGCTGAATAAGGTGGTGCCGCCGAACTCGACGGTGAGGCCATCTACTGATACCATATAAGGGGAAAGGGGTTGAGTTTAGGGGTTTTGTTGTTTTGGGAAACGGAAGGGAAAGGGGGCGGGCGCGGTGCGTCAGTCCGCAGCCTGCGCGGCGCGTATCTGCCCGACCAGTGCGTCACTCTTTCCGCTCACGACTTTTCGGCAAAACATTTTTCCCGAAGCCTGGAGGCGGGGAAAGTCGTCCGCGGTGAGTTCGCGGATGCAGGCGCCGTAGTCGATGAAGTGCAGAGGCGTGAGTGCGGTGAGCCCGGGGTAAGGGTTGGGAAGGAGTTGGGCGTGGCGGGCGAAGGGAGAGTTGAATACAATCGTCTGGATGCAGAGCTCGCTCGGCACGAAGGTGGTGCGGAAGTAGCGCCGCAGGGCGGGCTCGGTGTCGAGCACGTGGAGTACGTGGCGGGCGCAGGGCTGCGTCAGGGCCCAGTAGTCCGAACCGAAGTAGACGTCGCAGCGCTTTCCGCCCAGCCTCACTTGGGGCCGCCGGCGCAGACCGCTCCAGGCCAGGAGGTGGCGCGAGGCCACGATGAGCTTGTTCTTCAGCCAAAGGCTGGGGCAGCGGAGGTCGCGGAAGGGATGGTAGTGCGTAATCTTGCGGCGCTGCGCGGCGTTGTCGGTGTGCGTGAGGTTGTGGCCGCCAATCCATTCCGCGCCGGGGTGGGCGGCAAGAAAGTCGCGGATGCGGCGGTTGGACCAGAGGGGGAAGTCCTGCGCGCTGAGGCAGAAGAGGTAGTCGTAGGGCACGCCGCTGCCGAGCGCGGCACGGAGGAGTTCGCGCTGGTACTCCACCTGCTGCCAGCCGCCCCAGCTCACGCGGTGGCGCGGCACGAAGCGGACCTTCGCGGGGAGGCAGCGGCGGAAGGGCGCCTCGTCCACGTTGGCATCGATGTGGACGTAGAAGTCGGCCTCCTCGTCGAGCACTTCGATGAGTTGGCGCAGGTGTTCGGGGTCGCGGTAGGCGGAGATGAGATAAGCGAGGTGCATGGTGTGGGTGCGGAAGCGCGGTTTGCGGGGAATGTTCTGGAAAATGAAGGGACTCGGGTCAGGCGATCGGTGCGGGGGCGAGCTGCATCAGGCGGTAGCCCAGTCGGTCCGCCCCGATGCCGAGTTCTTCGGGATAGTGGGTCACGGCGATGAGGGTCTTTGCGGGATTTTGCAGATAAGCCTCCAGCACGTGGAGGGCCCGGCGGCGCGCCGCCTCATCGAGGCCGTGGAAGGGTTCGTCGAGGATGAGCAGGTCGGGCTCCTTGACAAAGGCGCGCACCAGCAGCACCAGGCGCTGCTCGCCCGAGGAGAGGCGGAGGAAGTCGCGCTCGGCGAGGTGGGCCGCGCCGAACACGTCCATCCATCCGCGGCAGGCTTCGCGCTCCGTGGCGGAGGGCCGGCGGTAGAGGCCCACGGTGTCGAAGAGTCCGCTGGCCACGATGTCGAGGGCGGGGAGTTGCTTGCGGTAGGTGGCGGCCATTTCGGGCGAAACGTAGCCGATGCGCCGCTTGATGTCCCAGATGCTTTCGCCCGTGCCGCGGCGCTGGCCGAAGAGGGTGAGGGGAAGGGCGTAGCCTTGGGGATTGTCGGCGCAGATGAGGGAGAGGAGGGTGGACTTGCCCGAACCGTTCGGACCGAGCAGGGCCCAGCGTTCGCCGCGCCGTATTTCCCAACTGAAATCGCGGAACAGCACACGCGGTCCGTAGGCGATGTCGATGTGGTCCATGCGCACCACGACTGCTTCCTCCTGGCTTTCTCCCAAGGGGCGGCCCGGTGCTGTCGGGGCCTGGGGGAGAGCGTGCAGCCGCGGCAGTTTGGCGTGCTGGGCGGCGAGGAGGGCCTGCTCTCTCCGCACCAGCTGTTCGCGGGTCTCACGCGGCGCCACGCGGCCCTGTTCCACCCAGCAGCCTGTGCGCACGAATGGGGGGATGTCCGCCGTGCGGCTCACGAGAAACACGAGGGTCACGCGCTGCGAGAGCTGTTCGAACAGCTGGGCCACCGTGGCGCGCGACGCGGCGTCGAGTCCGATGAAGGGGTTGTCGATGAGGAGGAGTTCGGGGGCATCCTTGAGCGCCTGGGCGAGCTGGAGGCGGCGCAGTTCGCCGCTGGAGAGCAGATTGACGGCCTTGTCGGCATGGAGGTCCACGCCCAGGGCGCGGCGCAGTGCGGCTTCTTCTCCTTGGGCCGGGCCCAGCACTTCGGCCACCGTGGGGAAGGTTTGTTCATCGAAGTGGTTCCAGCGCTGTTGGTAGTAGGCGGGGTCTGCTGCGCCATACACGCCGCGGAACTTGATGGCGCGGATGCGCTCATGCAATTTTCGCGGTTTGCCATCGGCCGTGGGTGCATAGCGCACGCCCGTCCCGAGCAGGGGAAGCGCACCCGTGATCATCTCGGCCACGAGGGATTTTCCGCCGCCGTTCGGTCCGACCAGGGCCGTGTGCTCCCCGCGCCCGACAGTCAAGTCCACGGGATGGGGAAGGCGGAAGTCGGGGTGGCGCGCCACGCCTTGTATGATTTCTATAAGGGGTTGCATGCAAAGTTTGCTCATTTCTGCGTGCAAATTTACTACCTTTGCACACATAATCCAACAACAAGAAACGAACATGGAGAAAATAAAGAATCCCTTCTGCCATCTGGAAGGCTACAACTGCTTCGGCTGCGCGCCGCACAACGAAGCGGGCGTGAAGATGGAGTTTTACGAAGACGGTGACGACGTGGTGTGCTTCTGGCAGCCGCAAAGCCAATACCAGGGCTGGCTCAACACACTGCACGGGGGCATCCAGAGCGTGCTGCTCGACGAAATCTGCGCCTGGGCCCTGATGCGCAAATTGCAAACGGCGGGGGTGACCTCGAAGATGGAGACTCGCTACCTGCGGCCCGTGAGCACCTGCGGCGGCACCGTCACGCTCCGCGCTCACATCACCGAACAGCGCCGCAACCTCGTCACCATCGAAGCCACGCTGGCCGATGCCGAGGACACGGTCTGCACAAAGGCCGTGTGTACTTACTTCGCCTTCCCCGCCGAAAAGGCACGCAGCGAAATGCACTTCTGCGGCTGTCACACGGAAAAGGAACTCGAGGCTGCGGAAAAGTAACTGCCGCCCTACCCCGCCGGCTCCGCCCAACGATACACGCCACCGTCACCCACGACGGTGGCGTTTTCCATCCATTCGCCGAGACACTCCCGGATGAGTTCGCGCGGGAAGGGGGCCTGCTCGAGCGCGTCGATGGTGCAGCCCTCGGGACGGTCCAGGAGCTGGCGGAGGTGGCGTTCACAGGCCAGGCGGCGCGCCGTCGCCCCGCGGTTGCCCCGCTTGCGGGCCAGGCAAACGTCGCAGTGGCCACAGTCGGGGCCGTCGTCGCCGAAGTAGCGGAGCAGGTAGCGGCTACGGCAGAAGTCGTCTTTCTCGAAATAGCCCACCATGGCCTCGATGCGCTTGTGGTAGAGGTCGCGCCGCTCCTCGTAGACCGAAGGGGGAATTTCCACATAGCAGGTGTCCACGCGGCGCATGACGTAGGTGAGCTGCGGCTTGTCCTTGTGGGGGATGAAGTTGAGCACGCGGCGGCGCGAGAGCTGCTTCAGCACCTCGTGGACCACTTCGGTCGTGTAGCCGCAGCGCTCGGCCAGGCGGTCTTCCTCGATGGGCACATAGTCCACGAAGAGGGCGCCGCTCGAACGCAGCAGGGCGTTGAGCACAGCGTCTTGCTGGGGCGTGAGGTCGCGCACGTTGTAGAGCTCGTCGCGCTCCACGAGGAAGATGACCCGTGCGTCGCGGTCGTCCTCGAGGCTGAAATGGATGTAGCCCGACTGTGTGAGGAGGTTGAGCGCGCTGAGGAGGGCCACGGGGTGGTGGCGGAACACACGACAGAAGCGGTCGAAGTCGAAGTCGTAGGTATGGCCTTCGCCCTCCCCCTCGGCAATCTGGAGGAAGGAGGCGAGGTCGGTGTAGACGCGCTTCACGTAGTCCCGGTCGGGGTAGGTCTGGGGCACGCGCATGCGGAGGCGCCGGGCATCGTAGCCGTCGTAGAGCAACACGGCGTAGGAGGTGAGTCCGTCGCGGCCGCCGCGCCCCGCCTCCTGGAAGTAGGCTTCGATGGAGTCGGGCACGTCGAGGTGAACGACCAACCGCACGTCGGGCTTGTCGATGCCCATGCCGAAAGCGTTGGTCGCGACCATCACCCGTACGCGGTCAGTCTGCCATGCCTCCTGCCGTTGCTCTTTCTCCAGGGGGGTGAGCCCGGCGTGGAAGTTCAGCGCCGTGATGCCCTCCTGGCGGAGCCATTCGGCCACCTCGCCCGTTTGCTTGCGGTTGCGCGTGTAGAGGATGGCGCAGCCTGGCACGGAGCGGAGGATGTGGAGCGCCTCCTGGGACTTGTCCTCGGCGAAGCGGGTGATGTAGTGGAGGTTCTCGCGGGCAAAGCTCATGCGGAACACGCGGTCGTCGCGGAACTCCAGGCGGTGGCGGATGTCGTCGATGACGAGTGCCGTGGCCGTAGCCGTAAGGGCGAGGGCGGGCACGCCGGGGAGCTTCGCGCGCACCTCGGCGATGCGCAGGTAGTGGGGGCGGAAGTCGTAGCCCCACTGCGAGATACAGTGTGCCTCGTCGATGGTGAGGAGGCACACTTTCATGCGCGTGACTTTGTTGAGGAAGAGGGGCGTGGCGAGGCGTTCGGGGGAAACGTAGAGGAACTTGTAGGCGCCGAATACTGCATTGTCGAGATGGCGCACGATTTCGTCGCGGCTCTGCCCCGAGTAGACGGCGGCCGCGGGGATGCCGTGGCGCCGCAGGTTGTAGACCTGGTCCTTCATCAGGGCGATGAGGGGCGTGACTACCAAGCACATGCCGTCCATGGCCAGCGTGGGCACCTGGAAGGTGATGCTCTTGCCGCCGCCCGTGGGCATGAGGCCGAGGGTGTCGTGGCCCTCGGTCACACTGCGGATGATATCGGCCTGGATGCCGCGGAAGTCGGGATAACCCCAGTACTGACGCAGGATGGCCCTGTACTTGTTCATAAGTGATAAAGTTGCTGTGCAACTTAGGTTATAGGGAATGAGGTTATAAGGTTATAAAGTCACTGTGCCAAAGGCGCGCTCCAAGAGTAACTTTATAACCTTATAACCTTATCCCCAATAACCTTGGGAATAACCTCATGACCTTTTCCCCGACAACCTTGGGAACAACCTTAAGCCCCCTCCTCTGCCGGGCGGATGTCGTCGATCTGCAGCTGCACCTCGCCGCGCTTGTGGCTGTTTTCCTCGATGGTGTAGCAGATGTCGAAGGCCCGCTTCGTCTTGATGTACCGCGCCTGCGAACTCTGGCCGAATGCGATGCCGTTCATGATGTTGTTGCTCTTGTTGTCCACAAGTTCGAGCTTGATGTGCTCCTGCCCGCGGCCCACCACCTTGCTCGTGCCGTAGTCGTAGACCTTCTTGGTGCAGAAGAGCGGCTTGGGGTTGCCTGGGCCGAAGGGCGCGAAACGGCGGAGCTGCTGGTAGAAGCGGAACGATACGTCCTTGAAGTCAAGTTCGGCCTCGATGTCGAGCGTCGCCTCGGTCTGTTCGTCGAGGATGTGCTCCGCCACGTAGGCTTCGAAGCGGCGGCTGAACTCCTCAACGTGTTCCACGGGCAGGGTGAGGCCCGCGGCGTAGGTATGTCCGCCGAAGTTTTCGAGCAGGTCGGCACAGCTTTGCACCGCCTTGTACACGTCGAAGCCCGAAACCGAACGGGCAGACCCCGTGGCCATTCCCTCGGAGCGGGTGAGGACCACGGCGGGGCGGTAGTACTGCTCGGTGAGGCGCGAGGCCACGATGCCAATCACGCCCTTGTGCCAAGCCTCGTTGTAGATGACCACGGCACGCTTCTCGTCGAGCCCCGGCTGGAGCTTCACCTGCTCCATGGCCTCTTCGGTCATCTGCTTGTCGAGGTCCTTGCGCGCCTCGTTGTAGAGATTGATGCGTCCCGCCTTCTCGAGCGCCGCGGCATAGTCTTTCTCCACGAGGAGTTCGACGGCTTCCTTGCCGTTCTGCATGCGTCCCGAGGCATTGATGCGCGGCCCGATCTTGAAGATGATGTCGTTCATGGTCAGCTCACGGTCGGCGAGTCCGCACATTTCGATGATGGCCTGGAGGCCGATGCCCGGGTTGGAGTTGAGGCAGCGCAGGCCGTGGTAGGCCAGGATGCGGTTTTCGCCCGTCACGGGCACGATGTCGGAAGCGATGCTCACGGCACAGAGGTCGAGGAGCTGGTTGAGCTTGTTGAACTCGATGCCGTTGTTGAGCGCGAAAGCCTGCATGAATTTGAATCCCACGCCACAGCCCGAGAGGTCCGTGTAGGGATAGGTGTTGTCGCGCCGTTTGGGATTGAGGATGGCCACCGCGTCGGGCAGTATGGGGTCGGGCACGTGGTGGTCACAGATGATGAAATCGATGCCCACCTCTTTGGCGTAGGCAATCTCCTCGATGGCCTTGATGCCGCAGTCGAGGACGATGATGAGCCCCACGCCCGTGAGCGAAGCGTACTCCACGCCCTTGCGGGAGATGCCGTAGCCCTCGTCGTAGCGGTCGGGGATGTAGTAATCTACGTTGGAGTAGAACTGTCGGAGAAACTTATAGACCAAAGCCACGGCCGTGCAGCCGTCTACATCGTAGTCGCCATAGACCATGATGCGTTCCTTGCGTCCCATCGCCAGGTTGAGCCGGTCGACGGCGCGCTGCATGTCGTTCATGAGGAAGGGGTCGTGGAGTTCGGTCAGCGGTGGACGGAAGAAGTGGCGGGCCTGCTGCGCCGAGGTGATGCCGCGCTCGAGCAGCATCCTCGCCAGCGCCGGATGGATGGCCAGCTCTGTGGCGAGGGCAGCCGCGGCAGCCGCAGTGGCGGCGTCGGGGGCCTCGTAGTGCCATTTGTAGTTCATGCTGATATATCATTTTTTTGTTTGTTGCTAAGTGAGAAATGGTATTATGGAGCACGTGCTTCTCACGCCGCAATCGGGGGCGCAGCACGCTAAGAGCTCGCTAAAGTACGCAATTCTGGCGAATAAGTCCCCACTTCGCGTCCAAAAAGTGTTTCGCGCGGTTTTTCGCCCTGCGGCACAGGGCTGCAAAAAGCCCGCGGCTTCACCCCCTCCACGAGGTTCGGGGCGAAGCCGCGGGCGGCTCTGGTGCCTGCGTCACAGGCTATTTCTTGCAGCCACAGCAACCGCTGCCGTCGAAGCAGTGGGTGCAGAGCTTGCACTTGGGCAGACCGATGGCCTTCACGAGGGTTTCGAGCTTGTTGAAGCGGAGCGTGGTGAGTCCGAGGCGCTCGCGGATGATTTCGACGAGGCGCTGGTACTCGGGCGAGTCGGTGGTGGCGTAGCGCTCGAGGTTCTTGTTGGGGTCACCCTCGAGTTCGCCGATAATGCGGCGGGTGATGAGCTCCATGTCGCTCTTGGAGTTGGTGAAGCCGATGTAGGGGCAACCGTAGATGAGCGGGGGACAGGCGATGCGCATGTGTACTTCCTTCACACCGTCGTCAAAGAGTACGCTGACGTTGTCGCGGAGCTGGGTGCCGCGCACGATGCTGTCGTCGCAGAAGAGGACGCGCTTGTCGCGGAGCAGGTCGCGGTTAGGGATGAGTTTCATCTTGGCCACGAGCTGGCGCATCTCCTGGTTGGCGGGAGTGAAACTGCGGGGCCACGTGGGGGTGTACTTGGAGATGGCGCGCTGGTAGGGCCTGCCCATGCCGGCGGCGTAACCGAGGGCCATGCCCACGCCGCTGTCGGGAATGCCGCACACGCAGTCGATTTCGGTGTCGTCCTCGGCAGCCATCATCTGGCCGTTGTCGAAGCGCATCTCCTCGACGTTGCGTCCCTCGTAGGTCGAGGTGGGGAAACCGTAGTAGACCCAGAGGAAGGAGCAGATCTGCTGGTGGTCCTGCGGCGCGCGCAGCTGTTCGATGCCGTCGGGGCGGAGGCGTACCACTTCGCCGGGGCCGAGGAAGCGGTCGATGGTGTAGTCGAGGTTGGGGAAGGCGGTGCTTTCGGTCGTTGCGGCCCAGGCGCCTTCCTTTCGGCCGATGACGATGGGCGTGCGGCCCCAGTCGTCGCGTGCGGCGATGATGCCGTCTTCGGTGAGGAGGAGCATGGAGCAGGAGCCGTCGATGTGGCGGAACACGTTTTCGATGCCTTCCACGAAAGTCTTGCCCTGGATGAGGAGGAGGGCCACGAGCTCCGTCTGGTTCGTCTTGCCCGAAGAGAGTTCGGCGAAGTGCATGTGCTGGTCGAGGAGCTGCTGCGCGAGGGCGTCGATGTTGTTGATTTTGGCCACGGTGACGATGGCAAATCGTCCGAGGTGGGAATTGATGACGAGGGGTTGCGCGTCGGTATCGCTAATGATGCCTACGCCCGAAGTGGACCCTGCGAAGCGGGGCAAGAGGGGTTCGAACTTGGTGCGGAAATAAGAGCTTTCGAGGTTGTGGATGGAACGCGTGAAACTGCGTTCGTTGGCATTGTAGGTGGCCATACCGCCACGCCTTGTGCCGAGGTGTGAGTTGTAGTCCGTTCCGTAGAACAAGTCGGCTACGCAGTCGAGCTGCGATACTGTTCCGAAAAATCCTCCCATGTTGTCAGTAGTTTTGAGTGCTGTTGTCGGTTGAGGTGGTAAGCCGTCGGCCCGGTGGAGGGCAAACAATCTGCCGCGCCTTGCAGCGGAATGTGTGACGAACGACGGCGCGAAATTACAAAAATGCGAAGTTTTACGTACGCCCGACGGGGCTGTTTTTTTGGATTATTTTTCATTCGCCCCCGAAGTGTTCAATGGGGTGAACAAAGTGGAGCTTGGCTGGACAAATCGGGGAGGGACTGCCGAGAAGCCTGGGGGTGGATTTTCAAAGCCTAAGACTGAAATACGAAAGCCAGGGGTTGGTTTTCCAAAGCCTGCTACAGAATTTCCAAAGCCTGTGACAGATTTTCCAAAGCCTGCGACAGAAACGCGGAAAGGCGGGGCACTTCTTCGTCTTCGGCGCTCCCGGGGATATGAGGCAATCAAGCAAGTCTGGACATTTGCAGATTTGCCCTACGAAATCTTCTAAGAGATACTTCATAACCCCCTAACCCGCGCGAAGCGCAACACCTCATAACCTCCAAACTTCTATACGTATTTTTAAAGGAGAAAAAAGCCTTCACAGCTTCACAGAATGGCCGTTTCCCGCTGAGTACCAGAAAGAAAGCGTGTGAAGAGTCGGATGTGAAGCCTTCACGCCGCGCGGGTGCAGGGTGTGAAGGCTTCACGCTCGACCCTTCACACTATTCTACTCTGGGTTTCAGGACATTAAGCGCCCTATGTGAAGCTGTGAAGGCTTTTTTCGACTTTAAAAATACGTATATATAAGGGGGAAAGCGGCACTGTGAAGTGCCTTCACGGCGCTTCCTTAGCGCACCACCCGTTTTTCTCCGTTCACCACGTAGACGCCGGGGGCGGCGGCCGACTTCACGCGGCGGCCGTCCAGTCCGTACACGGCGGGAGCGGCGGCAGCGGGAGCTAAGGGCGAAGCGATGGCGGAGAGGTTGTCGGAGAGGTACATGGACCAGCCCGTCCCGCTCGCGGCGAGCCAATAGCCCTCGGGGGCTGCGGTGGGGGCTGCGGAGCCGATGCGGGTGAGGAGCGTGCCGCGGTGGCCCTGGGCAACGCTCTCGTAGTAGCTGCTGCGCACGGTGACCTCCACGGCGCTCTCGGAGTGGATGCCGGCGGCACGGCGCACGGCAATCTGCTGCTCGATGGCGTCGCGGTCAGCTCCCTGCCAGTGGGGCCAAAAGACACAGGGGACTCCGGCGGAGGAGAGGATGAAGGCGTAGGCTTGGGCCACGTAGCCCGTGAACTTGTTGGCGTCGCGGTAGGTGTCGTGGTTGTCGACGAAGGTCACGGCGTAGCGGTTGTAGTTGTGATGGTGTATCATGCCCGCGGGGCGCCAGGTGGTGTTGTCCTCGATCCACGACATCTTGCTGTAGTTGCCCTTGGCGAGGCCGTCGTTGAGGGCGGCGTACTTCATGGGGAAGTCGAAGGCCATGCTGCGGCGGCCCGTGCCCTCGATCCAGGCGGCCACCTTGTCGTAGGAGCCGTCCCAGTATTCGCCCACGGAGAGGTAGGGCGAGGTGGCCTCGTTGTAGAGGCCGACGTATTCTGCCCCGAAACCTTTCACGAAGTCGTAGCGCCAGCCGTCGTAGCCGAAGTCACCGCTGAGCCAGGCGAGGTATGCCTTGCAGTCGTCCTGGACGTAGGCGGAGGTGTGGTCGAGGTCGCGCGCGCCGCCCCAGTCTTCGCCGGTGTCGGCAGCGCCGGTGGCCTTGCCGTACCATTTGCCTGCGGAGGGGTTGTTGTTCATCTCGTCGGTCTTGCAGATGTTTTCGGCGGTGAGCTGGTAGTTACCGTAGGTGCCGAAGTCGTCGGCGGTGAAGTTGCCCCAGTCGGTGTCGCCCGCGCGGTGGTTGATGACGACGTCGGCCAGGACGCGCACGCCGTGGGCATGGAGGGTGGCGATGAGGGTGCGGAGGTCATCGGCCGTGCCCCAGCAGGAGGTCTGGTTGTTCCACTGGCGGGGGTGGTAGCCGACGTTCGTGCCGCCCACCGCTCCGCCGCCCTCGGCACTGGCCGATGGGGGCAGCCACACGAGGGTGAAGTGCTTGGCTATCTCGGGGGCATGGCCTTCAAGGGCTTGCCACCCGGTCTCTTTCTGGGAGTCCCAGTAGAAGCCCTGGAGCATCACGTCTTCGCTTTCGGCCGGGGCCTGGGCGCGGAGCGGAAGGGCAAGGAGGCCGAGAAGGGGAAGGAGGGGGAGAAATCGTTTCATTGTATGCAGAAGGTTTGTGAGCGGAAACAGAAGATGAGGCTACTGTGCGCGGCACATTAGCCTCATCTTCAATCTGTGTATGTGTTCGGGAAGGAGTTTACTTCACGCTACCCGTACCGTTGGTGAAGTTGAGGTAGAGGCGCTGGCCTACCTGACCCATCACGCGCGTTTGGTCGGGACCGTTGCCGCGGTAGTCTATCTTTCCGTCGAGGACGATGAACTCCATGCGCCACCAGTCTACGCTTTCTTTCGGGTGGACGCAAACGCGGATTTCATCTTCGGCCACGAAGGCGGGCGAAACGAACTCGCCGTCTTTCGAAGCGGGGACGCCGAAGGCGTTGGCTACCTCGACGTTCCAGGAGCCGGCGGTGTTGCCGATGAGGTAGACGTCGGGGGTGTAGGTCTCGAGCACCTTCTCGGTGGCATCGAGGTAGAGGAGGTACCAGCCTTCGTTGGCCACGAGTACGTTGCCATTGCCCGCGTCGCAGAGTCCAGCGCCGGCATGGTCCTCGAAGCGAAGCTGGTCTGCACCGAAGTCGCCGCCCCAACCGGCCTGCGGGGCGAACTTGAACTCTTCGCCGGCGGAGAGATAGACAACTTTCCAGAACTGGCCGTCGACTCCGTTGACGGGAACGAAGGCTTGCCACTCGGTCCAGTTGTAGGCGGAACCCGTCATGTAGATTTCGGCACTGACGGGAGCCACGGCGTAGCGCCAGTTCTTCATGTCGAAGGTGACGCTGTACTTGCCCTCATCGGATACCTTGAAGGCCTGGGCATTGTTCCACGTGATGAAGGTTTCGGTGGAGGTGTCTTTGTCGACGCTGCTGCCGTAGACTTTGCTCCAGTCTACGCCGCCGGCTACGATAGCGGACTTGGGCATGATCTTGAAGCAGGCGGCACCCGTGGTCTCAAATACGGCCTCGAATACGCCTTCGCCCTTGGCCGTCATCTGCATGGCGGCATCGGCGG
>CAMGGA010000019.1 GCA_946055515.1 uncultured Bacteroidales bacterium | reverse complement strand
GCGACATCGAAATCATCGTGAGCGAACTGAACGTCCTCAACGCCTCGCTCACGCCCCCCTTCACCATCGAAGCCCACACGGACGGCGGCGATGACCTGCGCATGAAGTACCGCTACCTCGACCTGCGACGCGAAAACGTACGCGCCAACCTCGAGCTGCGCCACAAGTTCTGCATCGCCGTGCGCAACTTCCTCGACTCCAAGGGCTTCCTGGAAATCGAGACACCCGTGCTCATCGGTTCTACCCCCGAAGGCGCCCGCGACTTCATTGTGCCCTCGCGCATGAATCCCGGCCAGTTCTACGCCCTGCCCCAGAGTCCGCAGACGTTGAAGCAGCTCCTCATGGTAGCCGGCATCGACCGCTACTTCCAGATTGCCAAGTGCTTCCGCGACGAAGACCTCCGCGCCGACCGCCAGCCCGAGTTCACGCAGATTGACTGCGAAATGTCGTTCGTGACGCAAGACGACATCATCTCCACCTTCGAGGAGATGGCCAAGTACCTCTTTAAGGAAGTGCGCGGCTACGACCTCGGCGAAGCCCCCTTCCTCCGCCTGTCCTGGCACGAGGCCATGCGCCGCTTCGGCTCCGACAAGCCCGACATGCGCTTCGGCATGGAGTTTGTCGAACTCATGGACACGCTCAAGGGCACGGGCTCGTTCGGCGTGTTCAACGAGGCAGCCTATATCGGCGGCATCTGTGCCGAAGGCTGCGCCCACTACACGCGCAAGCAGCTCGACCAGCTCACGGACTTCGTGAAGTCGCCGCAAATCGGTGCCAAGGGCCTCGTTTATGCCCGCGTCGGTGAAGACGGCAGCGTGAAGAGCTCCGTCGACAAGTTCTACACCCCCGAAGTGCTTGCCCAGCTGCGCGAGAAGATGGAAGCCAAGCCCGGCGACCTCATCCTCATCCTCTCGGGTCCCGACGCCATGAAGACGCGCAAGCAGCTCTGCGAGCTCCGTCTCGAAATGGGACAGCGCCTCGGCCTGCGCGACAAGAACAAGTTCGCGCTCCTCTGGGTCGTAGACTTCCCCATGTTTGAATGGAGCGACGAGGAGGGCCGCCTGCTCGCCATGCACCACCCCTTCACCGCCCCCCGCCCGCAGGACATCCCCCTGCTCGACACCAACCCCGCCGAAGTGCTGGCCGATGCCTACGACATGGTGTGCAACGGCGTGGAAGTGGGCGGCGGCTCCATCCGTATCCACGATGCTGTACTTCAGGCCAAAATCTTCGACGTGCTGGGCTTCACGCCCGAACGCGCCCAAGAGCAGTTCGGTTTCCTCATGAACGCCTTCAAGTTCGGCGCACCTCCCCACGGCGGCCTTGCCTACGGCCTCGACCGCTGGGTGTCACTCTTCGCCGGCCTCGACAGCATCCGCGACTGCATTGCCTTCCCGAAGAACAACTCAGGCCGCGATGTGATGCTTGATGCCCCCTCGGCCGTTGACCCGAAACAGCTCGACGAACTGAAAATCGACCTGCGTCCGGCTGAAGCATAGCCACACGAAAACCATACAGCGATGAGGCTTGGAGGCCCGCAGCTCCGAACCTCATCGCATGCAATATTTATCTACCCCCCTAAAGCAAAACAAGCAACAACCACTCTCAATGATAACCCTTTCCAACCTGGCCATACAGTTCGGCAAGCGCGTACTGTACCAAGACGTCAACCTCAAGTTCAACAGCGGCAACATCTACGGCATCATCGGTGCCAACGGCGCCGGCAAGTCCACGCTGCTGAAAGCCATCTCGGGCGAGCTCGAACCGAACAAGGGCACCGTGGAGATGGGCCCGGGCGAACGCCTCTCCGTGCTGAGCCAGGACCACTTCAAGTTTGACGAATACACCGTACTCGACACGGTGCTCATGGGCCACACCACCATGTGGGAAGTGATGCAGCAGCGCAACGAGCTCTACGCCAAGGAAGACTTCTCCGACGAAGACGGCATCAAGGTGGCCGAACTCGAGGACAAGTTTGCACAGATGGGCGGATACACCGCCGAGAACGATGCCGCCACTCTCCTCAGCGGTCTGGGTATCAAAGAGAAGCTCCACGGCAAGCGCATGGGCGACCTGAGCGGTAAGGAGAAGGTGCGCGTGATGTTGGCACAGGCCCTCTTCGGCGAACCCGACAACCTCCTGCTCGACGAACCTACCAACGACCTCGACCTCGAGACCGTGGAATGGCTCGAAGAGTACCTGGGCAACTTCGAACACACCGTGCTCGTCGTGAGCCACGACCGCCACTTCCTCGACCAAGTCTGCACCCACACCGTCGACATCGACTTCGGCAAGGTGACGCTCTTCTCGGGCAACTACTCCTTCTGGTACGAATCCTCCCAGCTCGCCCTGCGCCAGGCCCAGAACCAGAAGCAGAAGGCCGAGGAGAAGAAGAAGGAACTCGAGGAATTCATTCGCCGCTTCTCAGCCAACGTGGCCAAGAGCCGCCAGACCACCAGCCGCAAGAAGATGCTCGAAAAGCTCAATGTCGAGGAAATCAAGCCCTCTACGCGCAAATACCCGGGCATCATCTTCCAGATGGAACGCGAACCGGGCAACCAGATTCTCGAAGTGAGCGACCTCAAGGCCGTGACCGACGACGGAACCGTGCTCTTCGACCACCTCAACTTCACCGTGGAGAAGGACGAGAAGATCGTCTTCCTCAGCCACGACCCGCGCGCCATGACGGCCCTCTTCGAAATCATCAACGGCAACGCCAAACCCGCCGCTGGCACCTACAAGTGGGGCGTGACCATCACCACGGCCTACCTCCCGCTCGACAACACCTCCTTCTTCAACACCGACTACAACATGCTCGACTGGCTCAGCCAGTATGGCGAAGGCAACGACGTCTACTTCAAGGCATTCCTCGGCCGTATGCTCTTCAAGGACGAAGACATCCTGAAGAAGGTGAACGTGCTCTCGGGTGGCGAAAAGATGCGCTGCATGATTGCCCGTATGCAACTCCGCAACGCCAACTGCCTCATCCTCGACACGCCCACCAACCACCTCGACATGGAGAGCATCCAGGCATTCAACAACAACCTGAAGATCTTCAAGGGCAACATCCTCTTCTCTTCGCACGACCACGAGTTTATCAACACCGTGGCCAACCGCATCATCGAACTCACGCCAAACGGCACCATCGACAAACTGATGAACTACGAGGAGTATATCCACGACGACCGCGTCAAGGAACTCAAGCAGAAGCTCTACGGCACAGAGGCTTAATCCCGCCCCTTTCGCCCAATCCGCACAAGACAGACAGGTTGTGAGGTGACGCTATCATCACTTCACAACCTTTTTTCTGAAATATTCTGAAGAGCACAACTTCCCCTTGCTTATTCGGCACGACTTTTGCATACCGAAAAAGCATAAACAAAAACCACGCATCATGACTAAAGAAACCACTGAACAGCAATTCAACGAACAAGCAAATAAGCCCGAAACGGAAATAAACGAAGGACAAGCTGCCAACGAAGCTGCCGAACAGACCGAAAACACGGGAACGGAGCCGGCCGCAGCAGAAAAGGACCCACTCGAAGCTGCCCTCGAAGAACTCGCTTCGGTGAAAGACAAATACCTCCGCCAAGTGGCCGAGTTTGACAACTACCGCAAACGTACGCTCAAAGAAAAAACGGACCTCATCCTGGGCGGCGGCGAAAAGGTGCTCACGGCCTTGCTGCCCATCCTGGACGACCTCGACCGTGCGGCCGAAAACATCGAGAAGAGCAACGATGTGGCCACGCTCAAAGAAGGGGTGGCCCTCATTCTCGACAAACTCTCCAAAACGCTCGCTACACAGGGCCTGAAGAAGATGGATGCCATCGGCAAGCCTTTCGATACTGACTTCCACGAGGCCGTGGCCATCATCCCCGCTCAGGACGAGACGCAGAAAAACGTGGTCATCGACTGTGTGCAACAGGGTTACCAACTCAACGACAAGGTACTCCGCCACGCCAAGGTGGTGGTGGGACAGTAGCGCTTCGCGCTTTGCGCAAGCGCAGGTTATGAGGTTTAAAGCTACTGTGTAACTTCTCGGTTATTAGGGATAAGGTTATAAAGCCTCTGTTTTGAGCGTAACCTTTAGCAAGTTGCTTGATACCCCCAAAACCCATAACCTCAGAGCGAAGCGACCCATCCTCATCACCTTTGAAATAAGAAAACAACAGAATCAACATTCCATCCCATGGCCGAAGAAAAAGATTATTACAAGATATTGGGCGTGGAGCGCAACGCCACAGCCGACGAAATCAAGCGCGCCTACAAGAAAGTAGCCATCAAATACCACCCCGACCGCAACGAAGGCGACAAGGCCGCCGAAGAAAAGTTCAAGCAGGCGGCTGAGGCCTACAACGTTCTGAGCGACCCCGACAAACGCGCCCGCTACGACCAGTTTGGCGCGGAAGGCGTCGATGGCGCGGGCGGATTCGGCGGCGCAGGCATGGACCTGAACGACATCTTCCGCAACTTCGGCGACATCTTCGGCGGGTTCGGAGGCTTCGGTGGGTTCGGCGGCTTCGGCGGCGGAGGCCAGGCCCGTCCCCGCCAGTTCAAGGGTAGCGACATGCGCATGAAGGTGAAGCTCACCCTCGAGGAAATCGCCACGGGTGTCACCAAGAAGTTCAAGGTGCGCAAGGACATCACCTGCCCCGACTGCGGCGGCAACGGCTGCGAAAAGGGCCACAACCCCGAAACCTGTCCCGCCTGCCACGGCACGGGCCATGTCACCACCACCCGCCGCACCATGCTCGGCATGATCCAGCAGCAGGAAGTCTGCCGCCAATGCCACGGCCAGGGCACCATCATCAGCCACCCCTGCTCCAAGTGCCACGGCCAGGGCACCATCCCCGGCGAGGAAATCGTCGAAATCACCATCCCTTCAGGCGTGGCCGAGGGCATGATGCTCAACGTCCCGGGCAAGGGTAATGCCGCTCCCCGCGGCGGCGTACCCGGCGACATCCAGGTCATCATTGAGGAAATCCCCCACGCTGACTTCATCCGTGACGAAAACGACTTGATCCACAACCTTCTCCTCACCGTGCCCCAGGCTGCCCTCGGCGACACCGTCGAAGTGCCCACGCTCACGGGCAAGGCGCGCATCAAGATCGAACCGGGCACCCAGCCGGGCACCGCTCTCCGCCTGCGCGGCAAGGGACTCCCCGCCGTACAGGGCTATGGCTACGGCACGGGCGACATCGTGGTGAACATCAGCGTCTACATCCCCGAACACCTCGACAAGAAAGAACGCGAACACTTCGAGGCACTCCGCGACAGCAACCACATCCAGGCTGCCCACAGCGTGAAGGAAAAGATTTTCCGCGCCTTCCGCAACTACTTCAACAAGTAGGCTGCGTCTCTTCCCACAGGAAAATCCTTAGGTTATGAGGTTATTCTGAAGGTTATGAGGTGTTGCGCTTCGCGCAGGTTATGAGGTTATAAAGTTACTGGCTAAAGGTTGTCGCTCTTAAAGTAACTTTATAACCTCATAACCTAATTCCTTATAACCGAAATTACAGAGAAACTCTTTAACCATATAACCGAAGTTACGAGTAACGTATTACCTCACTTCCTCCATGACCTACCCCGAAACCATCGCCTACCTCTACGCCGCCACGCCCCTTTTCCAGCAACAGGGCAGCGCAGCCTACAAGCCCGGTCTCGACACCACCCTCGCCCTTGATGCCCACTTCGGCCACCCCCACCGCCGCTACGCCACCATCCACGTGGGCGGCACCAACGGCAAGGGAAGTTGCGCCCACACCCTCGCCGCCATGCTACAACACCGCGGACTGAAGGTGGGCCTCTACACCTCGCCCCACCTCATCGACTTCCGCGAACGCATCCGCGTGAACGGCAGCCCCATACCCGAAGAGTGCGTGGTCGATTTCGTCCGCAGTGAGCGGGCCTTCTTCGAACCCCTCCACCCTTCCTTCTTCGAAATCACCACGGCCCTCGCCTTCCGCCATTTCGCCGAGGCAGGCGTGGACGTTGCCGTTGTCGAAGTGGGCCTCGGCGGACGGCTCGACTGCACCAACATCATCCAGCCCGAACTCAGCCTCATCACCAACATCAGCCTCGACCACACCCAGCTCCTCGGCGACACCCTCGCCGCCATTGCACGCGAGAAAGCCGGCATCATCAAGCCCGGCGTGTCCGCCCTCGTCGGCGAGGCCCTGCCAGAAACGCGCCCCGTGTTCGAGGCCGCCGCTGCCGCTGCCGGCAGTCCCATTCAATTCGCCCAGGACAGCCCCGAAATTCTCTCCACGTCCCTCACCCCCGACGGTCTGCGCCACTACACCACGCGCCACTGGGGAAACTTCAGCGCAGCCCTCACAGCCGACTGTCAGGTAGCCAACACCGAAACCCTCCTCCACGCCGCTGCCCTGCTCCAACCCTGCTTCGGACTGAGCGAGGCCGACCTGCACCACGCCTTCCTCCATGTCTGCGAAGACACGGGACTCATGGGCCGCTGGCAGACCCTCTGCCGTGCGCCCCACGTGGTCTGCGACACGGGGCACAACCCCGGCGGCTGGCAATACCTCTCGCGCCAACTCCGCGACGCCGCCACAACCCACCGCCAGCTACACGTCGTCTTTGGCATGGCCGCCGACAAGGACGTTTCCGCTGTCCTCGCCCTGCTGCCCCAAAATGCCCAATACTACTGGACGCAGGCCAGTGTGCGCCGTGCCCTCGAAGCCGACGCACTCAGCCGCCTCGGTGCTTCCCACGGTCTCCACGGCCAGTCCTTCCCCACCGTAGCAGCCGCCCTCGAAGCCGCTCTCTCCGCTGCCCACCCCGACGATTTCGTCTACATCGGCGGCAGCAGCTTCGTCGTGGCCGACCTACTCGCAGCGCTTCGCGAGGATTATAAGGGATAAGGTTATGAGGTTAGGGTCGCTTCGCTCTGGGGTTATGGGTTTTGAGGTTAAGAACTTATAAGAATTATACAAGTGAGAGCAGAGCCAAGTTTGCTTGAACTATGCCGAGCGCAACGATTATTATGCAAAGTTACTTGCTAAAGGTTACGCTCAAAAAGAGGCTTTACCCGTTGGCGGAATTAAGTGAGTGCGTACTTAATTCCGCCAACGGGTCTTGTTTCATTTCTATACATATTATGACAATCAAATCATACCCCACCCCCACCCAGAAGCCCGAGGACATCAACTAAATCCATATCCACGGTAGCACAACGCTGGAAAGGCCAGATTTGCGGAAGCCAAATTCGACGGAGCAGAAGCGCACAGAGAATGCGACCGTAGCCACCACGATGCAGCGGACCGACATACCACCTTAGCCGATGCGAGCCACACCGCTGCGGACGGAACGCGAGAAACCTCAGGGGATTTTTTCGCCTTTGTCTTTTCAGTTCAAGGGAAAAGACGTACTTTTGCCCTTGAGCCCACGGAAAACGGCGCGGACGGTCGAACACCGCCCTGCCCTGCTCCCGCAGCGCCTCATACAAGGCGGCACACGACGGCTCTCCTTTTTCCAAGAATCAAAACCTCTCACGCTTTTTCTCTATGCTTCTCTCCATGACGGGCTATGGCAGGGCGGACGCTCCCTGCGGCAACAAAATCTTCCACGTAGAAGTTCGCTCGCTGAACAGTAAGAACCTGGACCTGACGACGCGCGTGGCGCCGCTCTTCCGCGAAAAGGAAATGGAAATCAGACAATCCGTAGCGGCTGCGCTGGTGCGTGGCAAGGTGGACTTTACGCTCTGGATCGAACGCGCCGACGGGGCCCCGGCGGTGACCATCAACGAGGCGGCTGTGGCGGACTATGCAGCACAGATGGGACGCATCGGCGAACGACTGGGACTGCCTGCACCCACGGACTTCTGGGACGTGGTGCTCCGTCTGCCCGAAGCAACGCAGGCGCAGCAGGCGGAGGTGCTGACGGAAGCGGAATGGGCGGCGGCCAAGGACTGCACGGCCCGCGCACTGGATGCCCTGACGGCTTTCCGCCGACAGGAGGGAGCTGCGCTGGAAGGGATGTTTGCCCAAAAATTGGACAATATCGCAGCCCTGCTGGACAACATCGCACCCTTCGAGAAACAACGGGTGGAGAAAATCAGACAGCGCTTAGAAGAGCGCTTGGCGGAACTCCGCGGGGTGGACTACGACAAGAACCGACTGGAACAGGAACTGATTTTCTATATCGAAAAATTGGACATCAGCGAGGAAAAGCAGCGACTGGACAACCACCTGAAGTATTTCCGCGAAACCATGGCGGCGGAAGCAGGCCAGGGCAAGAAGTTGGGCTTCATTGCGCAGGAAATGGGCCGCGAAATCAACACGACGGGTTCGAAAAGCAACCAGGCGGAGATGCAGAACATCGTGGTGAGGATGAAGGACGAACTGGAACAAATCAAGGAGCAGGTGCTGAACGTGCTCTGACGCTTTTCGCGGCGCGACAGCCGTACTTCGCCGTACTTTATCGGTTATTAGATATAAGGTTATGAGGTTATAAAGTCACTATTAGAGCGACAACCTTTAGCCAGTTACTTTATAACCTCATAACCTGCGCGAAGCCCCCTAACTATTGAATAATTCCAACAAACTATGTCGAAGATTGTGATTTTCTCAGCCCCGAGTGGCAGCGGAAAGAGTACGCTGATCAACTACCTGATGGGGCGCGGACTGAACCTGCATTTTTCCATCTCGGCCACCAGCCGCCCGCCGCGGGGCGCTGAACAGGACGGAGTGGAATATTATTTCCTCACGCCCGAGGCTTTCCGCGAACGTATCGCAGCGGGGGATTTCCTCGAATATGTGGAGGTCTACACCGACCGCTTCTATGGAACGCTGAAGGAGGAAGTGGACCGACAGTTGGAACGGGGGGAGAACGTGGTGTGTGACGTGGACGTGCTGGGGGCTGAACGCATCAAGCGCTGCTACGGCACGCAGGCACTGGCTGTGTTCGTAAGGCCGCCCTCAATAGAGGCGCTGCGCGAACGGCTCACAAACCGCGGCACGGACGCGCCGGAGGTGATTGAGCAACGCATCGCGCGGGCGGAATTTGAACTGTCGAAGGCGGATGGCTTCGACGCGGTGATCGTGAACGACGACCTCGAAACGGCCTGCCGGGAGGCGGAGGAACGGGTCAGGGCTTTCCTTGAGTCATGAGAGGCGAACGCATCGCGGTGTTCGGAGGTTCGTTCAACCCTGTCCACCGCGGCCACGTGGCCTTGGCCAAGGCTGTGCAGGAGCACGGATTGGCCGACGAGGTGTGGCTGATGGTTTCGCCGCACAATCCGCTGAAACCCGCCGCTGGACTGTTGCCCGAGGAACTGCGGTTGCGCTGGGCCCGCGCGGCGGTGGCAGACTGCCCCGGGGTGGAGGCAAGCGACTTTGAGTTCCACTTGCCACGGCCTTCTTTCACCTGGAACACGCTCGGAGCGCTACGCACGGAACATCCAGACAAGGTGTTTACTCTACTCATCGGGGCTGACAACTGGCTGGCCTTCCCGCGCTGGGCTCACGCGGAAGATATCCTGGCGAACTACCCGCTCATCGTGTACCCGCGGCCGGAATATCCGCTGCCTCAGTCGCTGCCGCCCAGTGTGAAGGTACTGGAGGCGCCGCTGCTGCCCATTTCCTCGACCGAAATCCGCGAAGCGGCACGGCGGGGCGAACCGCTCGGGAAGTGGATACCCGCGGGACTGGAGGGGGAAATCGCGGAGGCGCTGCGGACCTACGGTGTCTCGCCGCTATAATTATATAATTTAAGTTTCGGAGGTTATGAGGTGTTGCGCTTCGCGCGGAGGTTATGAGGTTATAAACTAACTTCCCGATGACTTTCCTCTAAAGAAAAATCTCTTTCTTTATCTTGCCGGTGTAGAATCTCGCGGATTTTATATACATTTGCTTAGCAAATCTTTTGCGCTAAAGACTTACTTTATAAACTTATCACCCTGGGAGCGAAGCGACCTTAACCTTATAACCTTCAAGTTCCAGAACTTCCGAAACTTGAATTATACAAGGAATCAATCTTCAATTTTGCTCTACGGTGGGACACCGCAGTTCCTCTTGCACCCCTTCGCCAAGATAGGAGCAGCGGTGTCCCACAGCTGTATTATGCTGCCAATCCAGAATTTCGTCATACTGCGGTAAGACACCGCAACTTCTAAGCAGCTCCTAAGCAGCTCCTAAGCCAAACAAAATGCAAATCCTTCGGCTTTTCTTTTTGCTTTGCTCTCACCATGCACTATCTTTGCACGCTAAAAGTCTGAGAACGAACTAAGCACATGATATATCCCGACAATTTTGAAAAGAAAATAGGCTTTTCCGAAATACGCACTTGGCTCAAAGGACGGTGTCTCTCCGCACTCGGTACGGAATGGGTGGACAAACAACTCCGCTTCCTCACCGACCCCGCAGAGGTTAGACAGGCACTGGGCGAAAGCGATGAGTTCGCACGATGGAGCGAAACGGGGGAGAACGAAATCCCTTGCGAGTTCTTCGACGTGCGCGAACCGCTCCTGCATATCCGCCCCGAACGCACGCACCTCGAGGAACTGGACCTCTTTAACCTCAAAAGGTCGCTGCTCTCCGTCGCGGGATTCGTCGGGGCTTTCCGACAAACGACGGACAACGAAACGTACAGCTACGACAACGCCACCCCTGACAGCGAATATACCACAGACAACGACGCCCCCGACACAGACAACGAGGAGGCGCAGGAGAACAAGGCCACGCCGACGACCGCCTGGCGCTTCCCCGCCCTGGCCCGCATGGCACAGGATGTACGCGCCTTTCCCCAACTCATCGAACGCATAGACCAGGTTCTCAATAAATATGGCAAGGTGAAGGACACGGCCTCGCCCGAACTCCTCACGCTGCGCCACCAGATCGAGGTGAGCGTGCGCGGCATCTCGCACAGTCTCCGCTCGCTCATCAGCGAAGCACAGGCTGCGGGCTACATCGACCGCGACGTGGCTCCCACGCTCCGCGACGGACGACTGGTTATTCCCGTGGCTCCCGCTCTCAAGCGAAAGTTCAAGGGTATCGTTCACGACGAGAGCGCTACGGGCAAAACGATTTTCATCGAACCTGCCGTGGTGGTGGAGGCGAACAACCGCATCCGCGAACTCCGCGCGGCGGAACGGCGAGAGGTGATACGCATCCTACAGGAGACCACTGCGGCCATCCGTCCAAACATCCCCGAAATCCTGCAGTCGCTCCACTTCCTGGCCCACGTGGATTACCTCCGCGCACTCACGGCCTTCGCCGCTTCGACAAAGGCTACCTGGCCCACCGTCGAAGGGGAACCGCGCCTCGAATGGCGGCAGGCCCGACACCCGCTGCTCGAACAGTCGCTGAGCCGGCACGGCGGCCACATCGTCCCGCTCGACATCTCCATGCCGACGGGCGGACGCATCCTGCTCATCTCGGGACCGAATGCGGGCGGCAAGTCGGTCTGTCTGAAGACGGTGGGCCTGCTCCAGTATATGCTCCAGTGCGGCATGCCCGTGCCCGTGAGCGAAGGCAGCCGCGTCGGAGTGTTTGACAGTCTCTTCATCGACATCGGCGACGAACAGAGCCTGGAGAACGACCTCTCGACGTATTCGTCCCACCTCCTGCACATGAAGACGATGATGAAGCACGCTCGCGCCCGCAGCCTGCTCCTCATCGACGAGTTCGGCGGCGGCACAGAACCGCAAATCGGCGGCGCGCTGGCGGAGGCCATCCTGGACCGCTTCGTGAAGAACGGGCCTTACGGGGTGATCACCACGCACTACCAGAACCTGAAGCACTATGCCGAGGGACATCCCGCCGTGGTGAATGCGGCGATGCTCTACGATGCGGCCCGGATGCAGCCGCTTTTCCTCCTTCAGGTGGGCAACCCGGGCAGCTCGTTTGCCGTGGAAATTGCCCGCAAGATGGGGCTGCCCGAGGAAGTCATCCAGTATGCCACGGCGCTCGTGGGCAAGGACTATGTGATGAGCGACAAATACTTGCAGGACATTGTCCGCGACAAGATGTACTGGGAAAACAAGCGGCGCAACATCCGCCTGCAGGAAAAGCAGCTGGAGGACACGACACGACGCTACGAGGAGGAACTCACTACCTTCCAGCAGCAGCGCCGCGGCATGCTGGCGGAGGCAAAGGAACAGGCGCGCCAGCTCCTGGAGCAGTCTAACGCCAGAATTGAGAACACCATCCGCACCATCCGCGAGGCGCAGGCGGAACGCGAGGCGACGCGCCAGGCCCGCGCTCAGTTGGCGGGCTTCAAGGAGGAAGTGGCGCAGCGGAGCGAGGAGCAGGACCGCATCCAGCGCAAAATCGCCCAGATCCAGCGGCGACAGCAGCGACGCGAGGGGCAGTCGGGCACAGCGCGCCAGCGCGGCGCGGAAGCGCAGGCGGCAGCAGCTGCCGTGCTACGCGGCAAGGTGGCGGGCGTGGTGAGCGCCCTCGGCTCGCAGCAGGCACAGCGACAGCGCGCCCTGGCCGTGGGCGACACGGTCTGCATCGAGGGGCAGCACACGATAGGACGCATCCAGAGCATCACGGGAAAGAACGCCCGCGTGCTCTTCGGCATCATGTACACCAACGTGCCCCTGCGCAAGCTCCGCTTCGCCCAGCCGCCCGCCACGCAGGCCCAACCGCCCGTAGCGGCCACTTTCGTGAGCAAGCAGACGCGCGACGCGATGTACGAAAAGAAACTCCACTTCCGCCCCGACACGGACATCCGCGGCCTCCGCGTGGACGAGGCTCTGCGGGCCGTGGCCCGCTTCATCGACGACGCTATCCAGCTGGAGCAGAGCCGCGTGCGCATCCTTCACGGTACGGGCACAGGGGCCTTGCGCGAACTGGTCCGCAACTACCTCGCCACGGTGCCCGGGGTGAAGTCGTTCCGCGACGAACACGTCCAGTTCGGCGGCGCAGGCATCACCGTCGTGGACCTCGAATAGGCTGCGGCATGGGGACACCCTTGTGTTATTTCTTCCTTCTCCAACATAAAAAACGGCTTCCAAGGCCGCCCCAGAAGAACGAAATTGAAGAAAATCAGCAAAAAAGAGGCGCTGCGGTTTGGAGGTATGCAAAAAATGCCTACTTTTGCACCCCGAAAAGCGGAACGACTCTTCGGACGGTGAATCTAAGATCCCACCCCAAGATTACGCAACAACAATTTCTGAAACCCGGCCACAAACAAAAGAGTGACGCAACGGTCCGCATTCACACCCTAATCTCAATCACCGAAACAAAGCGAAAGCAATGTCTAAGATTTGTCAAATTACAGGAAAGAAGGCCATGGTTGGCAACAACGTTTCGCACTCGAAGCGCCGCACCAAGCGCACGTTTGACGTAAACTTGTTCTATAAGAAATTCTACTATGTTGAACAGGACTGCTGGATCAGCCTCCGCATCAGCGCCGCCGGTCTGCGCCTCATCAACAAAATTGGCTTGGACGCCGCGCTCTGCAGCGCCGTGGCCAAAGGATATTGCGATTGGAAAGACATTAAGGTAATCGGATAAAAAGTAGAACACAATGGCTGGAAAGAAAGCTAAAGGCAATCGCGTTCAGGTAATCCTCGAATGCACCGAAATGAAGGAAAGCGGCCTCCCCGGAACTTCGCGATACATCACCACGAAAAACCGCAAGAATACACCGGAACGCCTGGAGTTGAAGAAGTACAACCCCATCCTCCGCAGAATGACCATTCACAAAGAAATCAAATAATACCGCATAAACCATGGCAAAAAAAGCAGTCGCTACGCTCCAGGAAGGTAAGACCGACGGACGTGCCTACACCAAGGTAATCAAGATGGTGAAAAGCCCGAAAACGGGTGCCTACATCTTCGACGAACGCATGGTTCGCAACGAAGAGGTCAAGGACTTCTTCAAGAACTAAACGCTTCGCACTCACTGAACATGATATTTCTTCCAGACCGCACAGGGCCCAGATTGCCAAGCGGACTGAAGAAAACATACCTACAAGAGGGTTTGGCCATGGGCCGAGCCCTCTTTTTTTGGCAAATTCCTCGGCTATCCCAAGGTTTTACGTAATTTTGCACATTATTAAAGTGTAAGAGTCAATATTTTCTCTATGAAACTATTCAACATTTTCTCCAAAAAAGAAAAAAAGGAAGTGCTCGACGCGGGACTCGAAAAGACCAAGACCAGCATCTTCGACAAAATCTCACGTGCCATCGCCGGCAAAAGCAAGGTGGACGAGGAGGTCCTGGACAACCTGGAAGAAATCCTCATCACCTCGGACGTGGGTGCCGACACGACGGTGGCCATCATCCGACGCATCGAGGAACGCGTGGCCCGGGACAAATATGTTGGCACAGGCGAACTGCACCGCATCCTGAAGGAGGAAATCGCACAACTGCTCACGCTGAGCGGAAACAAGGAGAGCGAGGGCTTTGAAATCCCAGAAGGGAAAAAACCTTACGTAATCATGGTGGTCGGCGTGAACGGCGTGGGGAAAACGACGACCATCGGCAAACTGGCCTACCAGTTCAAAAAGGCGGGACTGAACGTGGTGCTCGGCGCGGCCGACACGTTCCGCGCAGCTGCTGTCGAGCAGCTCGTGATCTGGGGCGAACGCGTAGGGGTGCCCGTGGTGAAGCAGAAAATGGGCAGCGACCCTGCCAGCGTAGCCTACGACACGGTGAGTTCGGCCAAGGCCGCGGGGGCTGACGTGGTAATCATCGACACGGCGGGACGTCTCCACAACAAGGTGGGACTGATGAACGAACTCACGAAAATCAAACGCGTGATGCAGAAGGTCTGCGAATCGGCACCCGAAGAGGTGCTCCTGGTGCTCGACGGCAGCACGGGACAGAATGCCTTCGAACAGGCGAAACAGTTCGTAAAAGCCACAGAGGTAACCGCACTGGCCATCACAAAACTCGACGGCACGGCAAAGGGCGGCGTGGTGCTGGGCATCTCGCACGAAATGAACGTGCCCGTGAAATACATCGGCCTCGGCGAGAAAATGACGGACCTGCAGCCCTTCAACCGCACGGAATTCGTGGACTCGCTCTTTGAAGGACAATCCTTGTAGACCAAAACCCTTTCCATGTTTTCGGTAAAGCCTGAAGACCCAAGGGCGCTGCCCGATTGGTCTTGGCGAACACTTGCGTGCAAGCGAGCGCAGCCGAAAGTGTAGCAGAAAACGCACTGTTAAGACCTTTATTAAATATGCGCAAAGTAGACATTATCACGATGGGGTGCTCCAAGAACCTGGTGGATTCGGAACACTTGCTCCACTTGTTTGAAAAACAGGGCTACGAGGTGTTCCACAATCCCGAAACTTCCCACGGCGACATCGCCATCGTCAACACCTGCGGCTTCATCGGCGACGCGAAGGAGGAAAGCATCAACATGATCCTGGACCTTTGCGAACTGAAGGAACGCAGCAGGCTCCAGAAGGTGTTCGTGATGGGATGCCTCTCGGAACGCTACCTGAAGGAGCTCGAAGAGGAAATTCCGCAGGTGGACAAGTTCTACGGGAAATTCAACTGGGACGAGGTACTGGCCGACCTGGGCCAAGCGGCCAACCCCGACGACCTACGGGAACGCACGCTCACTACCCCGCCCCACTATGCCTACCTCAAAATCTCGGAGGGCTGCAACCGCAAGTGTGCCTACTGTGCCATCCCGATCATCACGGGCGGACACGTGAGCCGACCGATGGAGGATATTCTGGACGAGGTGAGGAGCCTGGTGGCGCAGGGTGTGAAGGAATTCCAGGTGATTGCCCAGGAATTGACTTTCTACGGCGTAGACCTCTACCACGAACAGCGCCTGCCACAGCTCATAGAGCAGATGGCGGAAATCCCCGGCGTGGAGTGGATACGCCTCCACTATGCCTACCCCGCCAACTTCCCGCTGGACCTGCTGCGCGTGATGCGCGAACACGACAATGTCTGCAACTACCTCGACATCGCGCTGCAACACATCTCGGACCACATGCTCGACCGCATGCAACGCCACATCTCCAAACAGCAGACGCTGGAACTCATCGATACTTTCCGACGTGAGGTACCGGGCATCTTCCTCCGCACCACGCTCATGGTAGGCTTCCCGGGAGAGACGGAGAAGGATTTCGAGGAACTGCTCGACTTCGTTCAGGAGGCCCGGTTTGAACGCCTCGGCGCCTTTGCCTACAGCGAGGAGGAGGGCACCTACGCCGCCAAGCACTACGCGGACGACGTGCCGGCGGAAGTGAAAGAAGTTCGCCTCGACCGACTCATGCGGCTCCAGGAAACCATCGCCGCGGAGGTGGCGGAAGACCAGGTGGGCCAGACGCTGCGTACCATAATTGACCGCACAGAGGGTGACTTCTACGTGGGACGCACAGAAATGGACTCTCCTGAAGTGGACTGCGAGGTGCTCATCCAGCGCAACAGAAAGCAGCCGCTTGAAACAGGCGCTTTCTACAACGTGAAAATCTACCGCGCCGAGGAGTTTGACCTCTACGGCTCTGTCGAACCTTAGTTTTTCCTTTTTCCTCATGAACAACAAAGACTTCATCAATGCCTTGGCGGAAGCCTCTGAACTGCCGCCGAAGACCGTGCAGAAACTGGCCACGCAACTCACTGCAGGTATGGCGGACATCCTCGATGCGGACACTTCGCTGGCCGTGCAAGGCTTCGGAGTGTTTGAAGTGAAGAAGAAACTGGAACGCATCGTGGTCAATCCCAACACACGGCAACGCAAACTCATCCCGCCCAAACTCGTGCTTTCGTTCAAGCCGAGCAATGTGCTTAAAGACAAACTGAAATAAACGCCCTTCCCCATCATGAAAAAGAGGATTCTCCCGCAAGACCTTTCAGACTATCTCGTGCAGAACGGCCACGCCAACCGCAAGGAGGCCGATACTTTCGTGCGCGGCTTCTTCGAGGTGGTCGAACAGGGGCTCTTCGAGGACAAATACGTGAAAATCAAGGGACTGGGCACGTTCAAACTGGTTTCGGTGAGCGAACGTGAAAGCGTGAACATCAATACGGGCGAACGCTTCCAGATCAGCGGGCACACGAAGGTTTCCTTCACGCCCGACACGGCCATGAAGGACCTCATCAACCGCCCATTCGCCCACTTCGAGACGGTGGACCTCAACGAGGAAACGGACACGAGCGAATTCGACGCCATCGACCTCGAGACAGAACGCCTGATGGCGGGAGAGGACTTCCCAGAAAACGAGGAGGACGAAACAGCCGAGGAGGTGGCCGACGAAACGGATTTGCCCGAAGCAGTGGCTGCGGGAACTGAGCCTGAAGCGGTGACAGAGGAAGCTGCGGCTGCGGAAGCTGCGGCCGACGAAAAGGACTTGGCGGAAACGGATTTGCCAGATGCTGCTGGAACGGACGGTCCCGCCGAAGACCCTGCCACTGCAGTGACACCCGTGAACACGGTGACACCGGAGCCGCAACAAGAGGTTCCCGCGACTTCGACCGCACCGACATCAGCACCTGCCGCAACGCCCGAACCGACACCCGCGACGCCCGCTGAAGTGACCACGGAGGCATCTGCCGAAGTGACCACGGAAGCCGCGCCGGACCAGGCCGATGCCCCCGAACTTTCCGCTCTTGAAGCGGACGAGGTACACGCCACCACGCCGCCTGCCCTGGCCTTCCACGAGGAGGAAATCAGCGTGAGCGCCCCTCAACCCATCACACCCGTGGAGCCTAAGGGCACTGCAACCGACAGCCTTTCCCCCTCGAACTACACCTACCGCGAAACACCGCGCAAGTCGAAGCGGAAAATCTGGCTGAAACGGGTGGGCATGACGCTGCTGGTGCTCTTCGGCATGGGGCTCTCATACTTCGCGGGGTACTACCGCGTGCTCTGTCCCTGCTCCATCCCCGGGTTGGAAACGTATTTTGAGGAGGAAATGGCCGACGAGCCTGCGGCTGTGACCACGCCTGCTACACCCGCTGCTCCTGCTGATAAGCCCGCTACCCCTGTAGCCCAGCCCAGTGCCCAGCCTGTCGCCACAGAGCCCGACTCACTGGCCCAACAGCCCGCACCTAAGTCCCAGCCCCAGTCGCCCAAGGCGGAAAAAGCGGCTCAGGAACCTGCTGCGGCAAAGAAGGCTGAAACCCCGAAACCCGCGGCGGAGAAAACAGCCCCCGCAAGACCTGCCACGCACACGGTGAGGAAAGGCGACAATCTCTACAAGATTTCGCGCAAGTACTACGGCTCGGACAAATACGTTCCCGCCATCATCAAGCTGAACCATCTGAAGGATGCGAACACCATATCTCACGGCATGAAACTCAAATTGCCATAGCATCCTGCACAGCGTACCTGCGCCGTTCTACGCTGGTCTGAAGGCGAAAATCGCCGCCGATTTCCCGTCGGGACTCAACGAACTGCACACCACACAAGGGGGACTTCAAGTCCTCCTTTTTTTCGTGCGAATGAAGGGGCTACTGCACCTGTGCCGTCAAAGCCTGGCTTTGCGCTTCCAGTCCCAGGGTTTGTTCTATCTATCCCAGGCTTTGCTCCTCCTATCCCAGGCTTTTCTTCGCTAATTGCAGGTTTTGTCACGACAGATGCAGGCTTGAGCGCAAAAAGAAATCCCGAGGTCCGATGCGTTGCCGGACTTCGGGATTTCGTGGATATGCGATTGCGAACTTACGCTTCTTCGGGGGCTTCTTCAGGCGACGTTTCGGCGTCGGCAGCTTCGGCCTCTTCAGCTGCGTGGGGCATTTCCTCTACAGCCTCGCCAGTGACTTCTGCAGCAGTTTCTTCCACTGCGGCTTCGGGAACGGACGCTTCAGCTGTGGCTTCAGCTGCGGTTTCGGCTGCGGCTTCCTGACGGGCATCTTCTTCGGGATGGAGAATTTGGTGCTGGAGGTTAAGCAGCTGACGGTTGCGCGCGGCGAGCGCCAGGCCTTCGTCGATGACGGCCAGGGCATCGTCGGACTTGCCTATCTTGTTCAGCGCAATGGCCTTCTGCCAGAGGTAGAACACGCGGCGGGAAACGACCTCGGCCACTTGCGGGTCGATCAGGATTTCCTCAACGATGGTCAGGAACTTTTCGTACTCGAGCAAGGGGAGGAAGAAATTCAGGGCGAGGAACTGCTTCGTGGTCAGGTTGTCCGTCAGGAGGTGGCGGTGTGCTTCCATGAAGTCGATGGCCTTACGGCGCCATTGTTCACGTTCGTCGTCGGTATTTTGCTTGAAGTTCGAGACATAGAGCGTCACGAGGTCCTTCACGCAGCTTTCCACCTTTTCGTTGGCCTCGATGGCCTGCATGTAGAGGATTTCGGCCTGTTCAAAATCCTTGGCCAAGTATGCTTTCTTGGCCTGCATATAGATGACGTTGGGGTTGTATTGTTCGGTTTTCTCCCCCGCGCCGTGTTCGTTCTTGGGCTTCGGTGCGGGCATCTGCTCCTTGATTGTGAGCAGCAAATCGTTGGCGCTCTCGTTGTGGGCATCCACTTCGAGCACATGTTCCACCATGTCCAGGGCCAACTGGTAGCGCTTGCTCTCGAGCTGGTCTTCGACCATGAAGAGCAGGTCCTTCACGGTGTGGGGGAAGTGGACGCAGCGAGCTACCATGCCCTGGGCATTCTTGGCCGAAGTGTAGACAACCTTCAGGCCCTTGCGCAGACTTTCGTAGAGGCTGGGCTCAGCTACCTGCTGCACATAGAAGTAAAGGTCCTTTTCCGTTGAAAAGTCACGGATGAAGCCATACTTTTTCTCTTTATGGTAGAAAGTGATGCGTCCTTTGGCCGGCACGTAGGGCTGGTCGTGCTGTTCGGGGGCTTCTTCGTTCAGGCAGGAATGAGCTTGGGAATGCGGGGCTTCTACACCGTTTTCATTCTCTGTGTTTTCGCCTTCGGCGCGGAGGTCTTCCTTGCGGAAGTATTTTCTTCTGCCCAGACTCGGGTCGATACGCTGAAGCTGTGCGAGGTCGATGTGCCCCACTACCTTCGGTTCGAAGTTCAACTTGTGTTCTTCCTGCACTTGGCTATCTTCCTCGTGTCCGTTTTCGGCAGCCTGCTCCGCGCCTTCAGCTTCGGCGCTGGGTTCATCCACAGTTCCTTCGAGCTGATCGTGTACGAAGGGATAATCAACGGACACAATGGGCACGGGGCATTCTGCCTTGAAGGAATGGATATCCGAGCCCGCAATGCCGTAAATCTGCCCATTGGGCTGTCTCACCACAATCATGCGGTCGTTGACATACTCGATTTGTCCTTTTACGACACATCCTGTACAGGTGATTTCGATGGCATCACCTATCTTGTAATTAGATTTAATAAAAACAAGCATATAGCATTTATTTATCGGGCTATCCCGCGCAACAACGCGTCTTCGCCCATTAAACATGTAATTCCGTGCAAAGATAGTGCAAGGCGAGAGCAGTGCAAAAGAAAAGCCGAAGGATTTGCTTTTGTACTGCCGAGCCGCAGCCTATCTTGGCAAAGCAATGATAGTGCAAGGCGAGAGCAGTGCAAAAGAAAAGCCGAAGGATTTGCTTTTGTAC
>CAMGGA010000018.1 GCA_946055515.1 uncultured Bacteroidales bacterium | reverse complement strand
TAGCGTGTCCCTTGCCTTCAAAGAATTTCTTATAGGATTCTCTGATTTCGTTAGCTGTCATCATTTTTTGGTAGTTCAGATTTTGGGTGCAAAGATAGTGTAAGGCGAGTGGAGAGCAAAAAGAAAACAGAAAGGATTTGTGTTTGAGAAAACAATCCCTGGGATTGAAAATCCAATCGCAGCGATTGAAAATTCAGTCCCAGGGATTGAAATTTCAGTCCCAGGCTTTGACAGGCCGGAAGGCGGGATTGTAAAAAAGGGAAGGGGAAAGCGGCACAACGTCACTCCACCGAAAGCTGCCAAACGGGCGACACAGCGCGAAATTCGGGGGCAAACACACATTCCACTTCCGTCAATGCGGAAGTAAAGCTGCCTCGGCTTACCACCAGCCAGTCCTCGAGGATGTGGTGAACCCCCTTCGGGCAACGCTCCACGAAAAGTTCACTCTGCGTGTCGTGCAGGGCCACGTAAGCCCACAAGTCACCCACCGCGCGGTAGCACGAGAGCGGCTGGGCAGGTTCAAGACAGGCAGGATGCGCCGTGGCGATGCGCACGAAATCGTAGTCGCGCTCCGCCCGCAAGGTCAGCACACGGCGCACCTTGTCGCCCGTGTGCAGTACCTCCGAGGACTGCAAGGGGTGCCACGTTCCATCCCGCCACACCTGCAGCGAGGCCGACACGCTGAACCCTTCGCCCTGGACCTCCACGCACTCAGCGGGCAGGCGGTAGGTGGCAGTGACATTTCCCCACGCCTGTCCTTCGGCGCGGTGGTCCACACGCAGTTCGGTAGCCTCCGTGGCGGGCGCAGCGTCGTAGACTTGTTTCACGTAACCCAACGACTGCGGCAGTCCGTTGTCCCGCGGCGCGTTGAAACCGACGATTTTATTTTTCTTCAGCAGGGTGTAGGCACAATCAAAACCTCCGCCGAGCGTTTCGCCCTGCAGCAAAATCCAGGCGGCATCGGCCGTGGCCTGCGTGGTCTCCCACTGCTGCGTGCGCTTGGCCTGCAGGAGCCATTGGCGCATCTGGCCCACGGCTTCGGCAAATTCGGGTTCACGCTCCAAGGCTTCGATGGCCACACACTGCGTGGGAATCCTGTAGGAACGCCACGACCATTCGGCCCGCGGCGTATCGAAGTAGCGGCCCCGTTCTGCGTCGTACACCGTGTGGTCCACGAGGCTTTCCATCACCCCGCGGGCCTCAGCCTGCTGCCCCGCTGCGGCGAGCACCGTGGCGGAGAGGGCCTTGGTGTAGAGGCTGAACTGCTTCTGCTGCGGGAGAAGTTTGTCCATCAGGTAGCGGGCATCGGCGTCGGGCTTCAGGCCACGCAGACTGCGGAGATAGAGATACTGCACCTGGTGCTGGCCGATGGGAACCACGTAGCCTCGCTGACGGGCCTCGATTTCCTTCATGCGGTTTACCTCGACGGCTACGGATTTCTCCAAGAAGGCCATGGCGCGGTCGAGCAGTTCGGCGCAGACGCTCTTTCCGCCCTCGCGCACCTCGGCACGGGCCAGCAGGGTGGCGATGCGGAGGGTGATGTCGGCATTTCCGGGCATGCCCTTGAACCAGCTCCACGCGCCGTCCGCCCCTTGCAGGGCGCGGAGGTGGGCCAGTGCGGTGTGGGTCTCCACGGCAGCGCGTTCGGGCTGCAACAAGTGGCGCAGAGCTTGGGTGCGCACCTTCTGGGCCTCAGCGTCGCGAAGCCAGGGGGTGAGGTCGGTGAGTCCCTGGCCTTGGAGGCGGGCCAACTTGTCGAGTTCGCCGGGCGCGGCCTCCACCCAGGCTGCCACCTCGGGATGGGCTTTCAGGATCTGCTGACCGAGGAGGAGGGAATAGAGGCGTTCGCCCCAGGCGGTCGCACTTTGGGTTTCGGCCGTGCCGCCGAGCGTGGGCAGGGCGGCGAGCACGTACCAGAGGGGACGCGAGGTGAGTTCCACGGTGAGGCTGCGGCGGGTGGCTTCGGGACGGGCAAAGAGGGTATCCACGCGGAGCATAGTCTGGCCCGGGCCTTGGAAACTGAAGGAACGGCTGGTGCGCACTTCCACCTCGCTGCCGAGCACGGGGAGCAGGCGTTCCTCGCCGTCGCTGAACTGGCAGCCGCTGACTTCCACGCGGCAAACGAAGAGGGCGGCGCTTTCGGGACTCTGCCAGGGGAATTGGAAGGTCTGGGTCTGGCCTGCGGCGAGCTGGATTTCCTTCTCAAAGACCATGGCGGGCGTTTCGGGCGCGAAGGCGCTGCACAGCGTGAGGCGCAGGCGGGCGGGCAGGGCGAGACTGTCGAGGTTGGTGACCGAAACGGGCAGGCTGACGCTGTCGCCACGGCGCAGGAAGCGGGGCAGGGCGAGCTGGGCCATGAGGCGCTTGCGCACAACGATGGTGGTGTCCATCCGGCCGTAGTTCATGGCCCGGTCGTGGGCCAGTGCGGTAAAGTTCCAGCGCGTGAGGCTTTGTGGAAGGGTGAATTCCAGGAGGGTCTCGCCGTCGGCGCCGGTGCGCAGGGCAGGCTGGAAGAAGGCGGTTTCCTGAAACTCCTTGCGCGGTTCCACGCTGCCCGCCGTCGATGCCACCGCGCCGCAGGCTTGCTTCGCGGCGTAGAGGGGCTGGGCGGGAGTGGCGGCATCTTCACACACCGCGGCCTCGGTGTTGGCCACGGTGCGCGCTGCGCGCATCGGACGCTTCATGCTTGCAATGCCTCCTAAGTGGTCGCCATAGCGGAGGTCTTGCGGGTTATTCGGATAAACGGCCAGGCCGAAGAGCGTGGTGTCCCAGCACGTGAACTGCAACTGCGGACCGTTTTTCCACGGCTTCGGGAGAAAGCCGCTCAGGCTGTAGGGAACCGACTCCTGACCGCGCCAGCTGTAGATGACATTGGGAAGTGCGCGGCCAAAGCCGAGACGTGAGAAACGCCAGTCTGTACGGGCGAAGGCGTCGAGCGAGGCGTCGTACATGCGGGCCATGAGCACGGCTTCGGCGGGGCGGCCGTCGGGATGGGTCACGCGGAGGCGCCAGGTCTCGTGCTGGCCGGGCTGCAGCTCCGAACGGAAACTGCTCCACTGGAGCAAGAGTCGCTTGTCGGGCAGGGGTTTGACGACGGAAGCCTGCTGGGTGTGGAGACGGCCGTTGCGCACGAGCGCAAAGTAGGCCGTGGCCCCGTCGGCGTAGGCGGGTTTCCACGCCAGGGCAAAGTAAAGGAGGGAGTCGGTGAGGACGTAGCGCCGGCTCTCCACCACGCGGTCCCCGACCACGAGGTCATAATAGAGAATGCCGTCGCGGCAGGGCGTACCGACGGCCACGCGGACCGAATCGCCCGCCACGTTGCTGCGCTGGTAGAAGAAGAGCGGGTCTTCGCGGTCGGCGGGTCGCTGGTCGGCTTCGCTGAAGAGCACGAGGCGGAGGGTGTCGGCCTCGCGCACGTCGCGCGTATTATATATAAAGGAGTAGGTACCCGAAGGAAGGTCCTGGAGACCGGCGGGGCGGAAGCTGCATCCCGTCTGGAAGGTGCCGCTCGCTGCGGTGTGTCCCGTGGCATCGAGGAGGCGGTAGTTGCCTTCGACCTCAAACGCCTGTCCCGCCGCATTGGTCTGGCGCACGCGGAAGGCTGGGTTTTCTTCGCGGCAGAGGCGGGCGGGCACATCGGCTTCGAGCCACAGGCGGCGCGTGCCCGCACTGAGGGCGGCCGATCCCTGGACCGTTTCGCCGTTGGGGGCGGTAACGGAGTATTCTACCTGGTAGGTGAAGCAGGCCGGGCGCGCGGGGTGGAACTGCACCTCCTGCGCACTGAGCACGACGGGGAAGGAGAAACGGCCTTCGGCGTCGGTGTAGGTTTCTCCGCTTTGGGGATGGAAGAAATCGTCGTCCAGGCGCCACCAGCTGCTGCGGCTGACGGTGTACTGCACGCGCGCTTCGGCCACGGGCACACCGCTGAAGGTGCGGGCCGTGCCCGAGAGTTGCACGGTGTCGCCCAGGGCGTACGCCTCGCGGACGGGATCGGCCGGGACCTCGAAGTTCGGGCGCTTGTACTCTTCCACGCGGAACGACTGGCTGCCGCGCCACGTGGGACCTTGGGTGCGGATTACGAAGTAGCCCGTCAGCACGACGTCGGGCAGGCGGAAACTGCCGGCAAAGCCGCCGAAGCTGTCGGTCTTGACGTCCAGACTGTCCACGACCTTGCCGTTGGTATTGTAGAGGCAGACGCGGGTGGCGTAACCGGGAGTCACGCGGAGGGAGTCGCCCTGCCGCTCATAGACCACGCCCGAGAAGTGGACGGTCTGGCCGGGGCGGTAGATGGCGCGGTCGGTGAAGAGGTCGATGGTCAGCTGGGGACGTTCCGGTGCGGCGTTGCCATAAAAACGATGGTTGAAGAGGGTGAAGGGCTGGGCGGCCTGGTCGGTCGGGGTCTGGATGAAGAACTGGCGGTCGCGGAAGTGGCCGTCGGTCTGGCGGATTTCCACCACGCCCCGGGCATTGGCTGTGTAGCATTCCGCCTGGCGGAGTTTCCCTTGCGGGTCTTCCGTGCAGGCCACGAGTTTGGCGCCGGCTGCGGGCTGGCCGCTGCGGGTGTCGACGAGGGTGACGCGGTGGTAGCCGCCACCGGGGGAGAAGCAGACGCCGCGCAGCGCGCTTACGGTAATCACTTTGTCGTCGAGCACGTGGCCGTCTCCGATGAGCTCGAGGTAGTAGATGCCGGGCTCGGCGGGCACAACGTAGTCCACCAGCCGCCGGTGCTTGCGATAGGGCGGCGCGGGATCGAGGGCCACGGTGAGCGAACGGGCCTGCTTGGCGTGGCGTTTGGCCATCTGCGGGAGTTCGGCCGTCTCGTTGTACATTTCGAGCGAAGAGGCATGGAGCAAGGTGGTGCGCAGAGTCACTTTCTTCAGGTTGCTGGCCTCGAGGGTGAAATGGAGGGTGTCGGCGGGGTAGCAGGCTTCTTGGCCCCTGGCATTCAGGCTTGCCTCAGGCTGTTCGCGCAGGTGGATATAGTTGTCCAGGTTGCCGCTTTGCTTTCCCGCCCTGCGTGCGCCTTCCCGGGCAAGGGCGAGGAGGAGACTGTCGTTTGTCTCCACCCAGGGGCCGGTTCCGGTGTTACGCCTGCCCTGTACAACGAGGTTTTCGTAGAGTCGGAAACCCACGGGGCTTTTCTGGGCCTCGGGGAGGAAGGAAAGGAGTTTTTGGAAATGGGGATCGTCGGTCAGCAGGCCATTGAGGTTGTCCTCGGGCCGCTGGCAGTCCATGCTGTCGAGCCGCAGGAGGAATACGGCGTCGGTGCGTCCTGCCGCTTCGTAAACGGGAATCAGGCGGGCGTAGGTCTGCTGCAAGTCTTCGCGCGTGAGGAGTTCGCTCTCGAGGGCCTCGAAGGCGAGCACGTGGAGCAGGTCATCACCGAAGTAGCGGCTTTCGGCCTTGGGTTCCAAGAGGGGGAGATAGGGGCGGAAGGGACAGCGCACGAGGGTGTCGGCGCGCTGCAGCGAGGCAAGGAAGAGGACGCGGGCGCGCTCGCGGTTGCCGTTGTCGTGGAAGCGTCCGCGGGCCTGGTAAGTTTTGGCGAGCGCGGACTGCCAGAGGGCACGCCAGTCGGCGCGCTGTTCGGCGCGGAGGCAGTTTTCCATGCGCTCCAGGCAGATTTCGGCCGTGTCGGGGGCCAGGGCGCTGCCATAGACGTGGCCCATGAGGGAGGCGCGGAGGAGTTGCACATTGTTGTGCTCCGCGAGGGCTTTCCGTACGATTTCCTGTGTACAACGGAAGGCAGTCTGGGGCTTGTCGGCCTCGATGGCTGCAACCGCCTGTTTCCAGAGGTCGTCGAAGGTCTGCGCGGCAGCGTTGCGGACGCCCGCGCAGACAAGGAGAAAGAGGAGGAGGTATTTCATAAACTTTATTGTGTCAAACGATGAGGCCGCGGCGCGCCGCTATGCCTGCGGGTGTGGTGCCGAACGGCGTTTCCAGCTATTCCAGACGCTACGGTAGTAGCTGGCATAGCCCAAGACGCCGAGCAGCATGACGAGGGCGGTTTTCAGTCCGTGGCTCACGAGGGCAAAGGTCTTGGCCACGCCGGGCAAGGCGCCGTACACGCCCGTGAGGGTCTTGGTGATGGCAAAATGCCACGGCCCGGCACCGGCGGGCGTGGGGAGAAGCACGCCCACGCTGGCGGCGGCAAAGACGTGGAGCGTGTCGGCCAGACTGACTTCGGCGAGGGCTTCGAAACAGGGGAGGAGGAGGTAGAGCTGGAGGAAGTTGCACAGCCATATACCCGCACACAGGCTGACGAAACTCAGCGGGCTGCGCAGCCGCACGATGGCGCAGATGCCCTGCCAAAGGTTCTGGAAGAAGCGGCGTATGTGGGGCCACAAGGGGAAACTGATGCCGACGAGCAGACAGACGGCCGAACCGATGACGATGTAGAAGCTGTAGCTCGGCACGGCCCACGTGAGGCCGTCCGAAAGCCTTTGCACCAGCCCCACCGTTTCCTGCCAGCGCAGGGTCACGGCCACGCCGATGAGCACCACGAGGCAGACCACGTCGGCGAGCTTCTCAACCACCACGGTGCCGAGGGCGCGCGTCGAAGTCTGTGCATCGCCGCGGCGCACGAGCAGGGAGCGGGTGAGTTCGCCAAGGCGCGGCGTCACACTGTTTATTAAATAGGAGATGAACACGAGTTCGATGGACCGTCGCACGCTGATTTCAATCTCCGCGCTCTGGAGCAACATGCGCCAGCGGAAGGAGCGGAGCACATTGGCCAGCAGCCCGACGGCCAGGGTGAGCACGATCCACACGTAGTTGGCCCGCTGACCGAACACGTCGATGAGCAAATCGACTTGGAAGTCGCGATATATCCACCACATCATGCCGCAACCGACGAGGGTAGAGGCGATGAGCAAGAGTATGTTTTTGGTAACTTGTGTCATTGGGTCTGTGTTTCTATGAGGGGCTTTGACGAACAAGCCGCGGGAAGCAGAACGCTTGCACGCCTTCTGCGAGCGAAAGTACAGTTTTCCATAGAATATATACATCGAACTGTCGATAAAAAGGCTTAAATTGCCATAAAACATACTTACTTGGCATTTTTATAACAAAGGTTTGGAAATTGTGTCCTATATTTGCGCATCGAAAAAGGATAAGGACAAAAAACTAAGCGTAATGGAACTTGAAAAATTTGCCCGTCAGCTTCGGCTGATGGTGCTTCTGACTCAAAACCGCACCCACACGGTGGAGGAGATGTGCCAAATGTTGCACATGAGCCGCCGCTCGATTTACCGATACCTGGACGTGTTCAAGTCGATGGGTTTTGTGGTGAAAAAAGAGGGCACGCGCTACCGCCTCGACCACTCTTCGCCCTTCTACCAGGAAGTGGCGGCGGGCATCCACTTCACGGAAGAGGAAGGCATCGTGCTCACGCAAATCCTCAACTCGGTCTACAGCCGTTCGCCCCAGGTGCGCCATCTGCGCGAGAAGCTGGGCAACCTCTACGACTCTGAAGTGCTCTCGCGCCACGGCGTGAACGACAAGCAGGCCCGCAACCTCAGCAAACTCTTTCAGGCCATCAAGGAACAGCGCGTGGTGCTCTTGAAAAACTACAACTCGCCGTCGAGCGGAACGGTGAGCAACCGCATCGTGGAGCCCTATCTCTTCACGGCGGAGAACGCCGAGGTGCGCTGCTACGAACTGGCCTCGGGCATGAACAAGACTTTCAAGGTGGCGCGCGCCGAACAGGTCGAACTCCTCGACCTGCTCTGGACCCACGAGGAGGCACACTCGCCCTTCTACACGGACCTCTTCGGCTTTACGGGCGAAAAGTACTACCCCGTGAAGCTCCTCATGGGACAGCTCGCCACATCGGTGCTGCTGGAAGAATATCCCGACGCCCAGCGCCAGCTCACGATGCAGTCCGACGGCCGCCACTTGCTCCAGACGGAAGTGTGCAGCTACCTGGGCATCTCCCGCTTCGTCCTGGGCCTCTTCGAGGACATCGAAGTCGTCGATTCGCCCGACTTCCAAGAGTATTTGCAACAACGCATCGCGCATCTCATCGCGCAATCATAATTTAAACACCCACATCCCTAAACTTCCGGCCTCACAAGGGCCGGATTTTTTTGTGCAAACGGCTCACGGGGCTGTCGTCTCCCGGGAGTCGCGTTTCTCATCGGTCAATTCGCGAAACAAGTCCACAGGACCGAGATGCCACCACTTCGTTGCTTCCTGCTCCAGCTTCGCGTAGGTTTCAGAAGCATAGATTTCGCACACAGCCTCTACAAGCCCAATCTGCTGATGGGCCATACACATTTCTGCCAACCTGCACACTTTCGACGGAAGCAGCAGATGTACGTTCTGTTGGGTAATTTCACCGATCATAGTCAATGACAGTTTTTGTTTCAAGGAAATGCAGATAGCGCAAGGCACGGTCTGTATGGAAAAGGTATTGGTCTACCAATCTATACGTACGGAGCTCGGCTATGAGCGCTTGTTTGCTCAACAAGCCTCCTTCAAAAAGGGCAAAGGACGCATAAACCCGGTCGTTGGCCACAGGTCCCCAAACCACATCGTAGTCGTGTGTAAAACCGTCTTGCAAACGATTGGCCAAGACAAAGTCTACCCAATCTTCGGTAGGCTGTGCAAACGACAACACCCGGCATTCCTGAAATACCAAGGGCGACAACTCATACACATTCACAAATCCCTGACTCGCAGAACGTTCCTTCAGCTTTCGCCTTACCCACTGCGCGGCCTGAGTTTCGGAAGTAGTGGTATAGAAACCATAGCCAAAGTCGAGCGTGCGCTTAGTCAGCCGTATTTCAGGCCTTTCCACACGTTCCGTGCTTCCGTGAAAAATCAACATGGTACCTCCTTCCTTTTCTGATTCTCGATGTATTCATCCATCTCCTCTATGAGCCACTGTCGACTCTGGGTGTGAAGCACATCGAAGCACGCTTCAAGATATTGGAGCACTCCATATTTCGCCAGGACCTGCATGGTCTCCTTGCCAGTCAGGCCCTTGGCCTCTTTGTACTGCTCTATGCAGAACGAAAGGAAGTAAGCATGATCTCGAATTGCATTTTCCATTCACCGTCTGTCTTTAAGGACGCGTAAAGCCGCCCTGGTTGTATTTCGAAGCAAAGATAGTGCAAGGCGAGAGCCAAGCAAAACAAAAACCGAAGGATTTTCGTCGGGCCATTCCTGCAACAGAAAAAACAATCGCTGCGACCGGATTTTCAATCGCAGCGACTGAAATTTCTGTCCCTGGCTTTGAAAATCCAAATCCAGGCTTTGTAGGGCCGCGGCGGCAAGGCAGGAAAGAAAGAAGTGGATTTAACACTAAAAATCGGCTTGTGACGTAGATTGACACAAACAATAGATTCCTTTGCACCAGAATCAGAAACCAAATACTATTTGCAGATTATGGAAAAGAACGATTTGACCCTCCGCGCCCAGCCCCGACAAGCACAACCTCAAGCGCTCAGTTTCATGACCCTCTTCAGTCTATGGCTCGAACAGTCTTTGCCCATCACCAAATTGGCCGCGTTCTACTCCTACTGGCTGGAAGAAGAAGTGACTCCGAAACAGACCGTGGCCTACTGTTACGCGCAACTCGCAGCCGTCGGTTTCTTCCTCCCCTGCGCCATCGGACTGGGCTGGCGTGCCTTCTTCGCCGTGCTCTTCTGCTTAGCCTGGAAACGCACGCAAACGAAATGAAATTGCATCCAGAACTTATTTGTTCAATCTTCTAATGCTTTGAAAAACACACTGCCGCAAGCACGCGAATAAGACATCTATAACACTTGCGGCCACCATTCGAGTTTCTCGGCGTACCCCCACAGAACGTACAGCGCCGGGAACGACAGAAGCCACGGGCGCGGCCCGTGGCTTCTTGATTATTTCCACACGCAAGGCCCGGAGGCTTGCGCTGCAGATGCTTTAGTTACAGAGGAAAAGGATGATGGACTGTGCCACCAGGATACGCAGGAACATGGCCAAGGGGTAGACCGTGGAGTAGCCTACGGAGGCGGCGTCGTTGTTGGCGGTCTGGTTGGCGTAGCCCAGTGCGGGGGGGTCGGTGGTGGAGCCTGCAATCACACCCATCAGCGTGAAGTAGTTGAGCTTGAAGCGCAGGCGCGCAATCGTGCCCATGATGAGCAAGGGAATGACGGTGATGAGGAAGCCCACCCAGACGTATGTCAAGCCATCGCCGGCTACAACCGTGTTCCAGAAGTTTGAACCGGCCTTGATGCCGACCGAAGCGAGGAACAGGATGAGACCGATTTCGCGGAGCAGGAGGTTGGCCGACGTCGTGGTGTAGGTGACGAGGTGGAACTTGTAGCCATAGCAGCCGGCCAGGATGGCGATGATCAGCGGGCCACCGGCGAGACCGAGCTTGAGCGGCGTGGCCATGCCCGGGAACTGGAAGGGAATGGAACCGAAGATGATACCGACGAGGATGCCGAGGAAGATGGAGCCCACGTTGGGGTGGTCGAGACGCTTGATGGAGTTGCCGAGCAAGCGCTCCACACGTTCCACGCAGTCCTGCGGACCTACCACCATGAGGCGGTCGCCGATCTGGATGCGCAGCGAGCGGTCGGCGAAGAGGTCCATGCCCGTACGCGTGATACGGGTCACGTTCACGCCATACATAGAGCTGAAGTGCATCTGGCCGAAGGTCTTGCCGTTCACGGCGCTCTGGGTCACGAGGATGCGCTTCGAGATGATGGGACACTTCTCTTCCTGCCAGTCCACCTCGATTTGCGAACCCACAAAGGCTACAACGGCTTCTGCATCGTCCTCTGCACACACCGCATACATTTCGGCGCCCACGTGGAGCACGGTGTCTCTGTTCGGAGTGATCACTTCATCGCCGTGGCGGTAGTGGGTGCAGACGAAGGTACGGCCGAGAAACTCGCTGAGCTGGAGAATGGTCTTGCCCTCGAGCGACTTGTTTTCCACGCGCAGCGACATGTAGTGGGGCTTGGCGTGGGGGTTGTCCTCCTGGTTGCGGCGGATTTCTTCTTCCTCCTTCTCGAGCTTGATGCGGAGGATGTAGCGGATGGCGATGGTGGCACCGATGATGCCCACAACGCCCAAGGGATAGGCACAGGCGTAACCGTTGGCGATGTTCTGCCCGCCCATGTCGATGCCCAGCGTGTTGATGGCTTCCTGTGCGGCACCAAGACCCGGGGTGTTGGTGACAGCACCGTAGAGCACGCCGACGGCCATCGGGAGCGCCGTCTTGTCGTTCGTGTCGAAGACGAGGTAGTAGAGGGCCAGCATGGTGAGCACGTTGAGCGTCACGATGCCGATGGTGATGAGGTTCATCTGCATACCGCCCTTCTTGAACGACTGGAAGAAGCCCGGCCCGACTTGCAGACCGATGCAGTAGACAAACAAAATCAGGCCGAAGTCTTGAATGAACGTCAATACCTTGGCCGGACAGGCGTAGCCGCCGTCAGGGTCGGCGATGCCCGTGGCGTTGTAGATGTGTCCGACTACAATGCCCGCGAACAGCACGAAGGTAACGCCCAGGGAGATGCTGCCGAACTTGATTTTGCCGAGCACGACGCCCACGGCAATCACCAAGCTGTAGAGCACCACGATGTGCGCCACCGAACCGGTGTTCGTGAAAAGTGATTGAAACCAATCCATACGTAGATATTTAATTGTAAAAGTGAATTAAGGCTACTTGGACAGTCGGTCGCAGCCGCGGCTTCCGTGCTCCTGCACCGCCGCGCCCACGTTGGTTTGGCAAAAGTAGTGCAAGAAGTCAAAACAGCAAAAGAATATTTAAGAATAGTTTATTTTGCACGAAGAAAGCGCACGGGCATGCAACCTTTCTGCAATCCCGACGCGGCAACCGCCCGCCGACGCTGCCCGCACACCGGGCGAAGGCGACGGACGGGAAGCAGCGGCCCACGCACCGGCCGAAGCGGCTGGACACCTTCAGCAGACGGACTTTCCAAAGCCTGCGATTGAATTTTCTAAGCCTGCGATTGAAATTTCTAAGCCTGCGATTGAAAATGCTGTGCCTGCGATTGATTCTTTAAAGCCTGCGACTGAAAATCAAGGGCTTGCGACGAACGGAGAAAGACCCGCCGCGGGAGGCCGCGAATGCCTTCTGCACGAAAAATCAGCGCTTTCCGTACGGCAGATTGCGCCAATGCGTGGCTTTTTCTTACATTTGCAGCCCACAAGAGGCGACTGCGCCTCTTCTTTTCCCTTTATCCGCAATTCCAACCCTCAGAACGAAGGCATGAAATACCTCGAATTTACATTCACCACACGCCCCGCGACCGAAGTCGTGCAGGACGTGCTCTCGGCCGTACTGGCTGAAATTGGTTTCGACAGTTTTGTCCACACCGACGAGCTGGACCGCCCCGCCGTGGGCCACGCCCCGAACCCCGAAGCGCCCGAACTGGCCGCGAAGGCGGAGACCGACGTGTTCCAGTGCTACATCCAGCAAGACCTCTTCCAGCAGGAGGCACTCGACGAGGCGCTCGCGGCCTTCCCCCTGCCCGACGTGGAGATTGCCTACACCATGGCGGAGGCCGAGGACAAGGACTGGAACGAGGAGTGGGAGAAAAACTATTTCCAACCGCTCGTCGTGGACGGCCGCTGCGTCATTGCCGGCACCTTCCACAAGGACGTGCCCGACGCGGAATACCGCATCACCATCAATCCGCAGATGTCCTTCGGCACGGGCCACCACGCCACCACCTCGCAAATGATTTCGCGCCTCCTCGAGGACGACCCCACGGGCCTCGAGGTGCTCGACATGGGCTGCGGCACGGGCATCCTGGCCATCCTCGCCCGCAAGCGCGGCGCCAGCCATTGCGTGGCCATCGATGTGGACGAGTGGTGCGTGAAGAACACGCTGGAGAACATCGCGCTCAACGCGGTGGACCACATCGACGTGGAACTGGGCGACGCCTCGTCGCTCGCCACGAAAGGCCCCTTCGACCTCGTCATCGCCAACATCAACCTGGGCATCCTGCTCCGCGACATGAAGTGCTACGTGGCACGCATGAAACCGCAGGCCGCACTCTACATGAGCGGCTTCTACGACACCGACGTGCCCCAGCTGCGCGCCGAAGCCGAAGCGCAGGGCCTCCGGCTCGAGGACCAGAAGGTGCTCGACGGCTGGGCTTGCCTGAAGTTTCGCAAAGCCTGAACCGGACCGCAAACGCGGCCGGGGAGATCACGGTTCCATGCATAAATGAATAAAATAGCCGTTCTGTAATTTTTTCTGCATATTTTTAGCAATTTATTCCTGCTCTACATATATTTGCGGCAAATAAATTAAAATATACAGAAAATTATGAGCAACAGAATGCAACGTCTGGAAGTGCTGCGCGTGATTTTGTCCACCAACGAGATGGGCAGTCACGAAGCCATCCTGGAAGAGCTGGCCCGCAACGGCTGGACCATCACGCAGGCTACGCTTTCGCGCGACCTGAGCAAGCTCCACGCGGCAAAGATCCTCAGTACGGACGGATACCGCTACATCCTGCCCGACAATCCCAACTACCGGCGCACGCTGAGCCCCGAAGTGATGTCGCACTACATGCGCGGGAGCGGTTTCCTCTCCATCCGCTTTTCGGGCAACCTGGCCGTGCTCCACACGCGCCCGGGCTACGCCAGCGGACTGGCCGTGGATATCGACACACAGAACCTCCCCACCGTGCTGGGCACCATCGCCGGCGACGACACCATACTCATCGTGGTCAAGGAGGGCATCGACCGCGAGGAGTTCGTCGAAGAGCTCTCCAAGGTCATCCCGCCCGTCAAGGCCTTCTACAAGCAGGCCGAAGCGGACGCCGAACCCTGATGCGGCGCGCGGACGCACTCCTTATTATATATAGAACAGACAACACAAAACTTGGAACCCAAAATAATGGAAGAATACAACGATGGCATCAGCGTAGTGGTCGCTGACGCCTCCCACGAGAAATACGTAGACACCATACTCCAGACCATCACCGACGCGGCCAAGGTGCGCGGGTCGGGCATCGCGAGCCGCACACACGAGTATGTGGCCACGAAAATGAAGGAACGCAAGGCCATCATCGCCCTCTACGGAGAAGAGTTCGCGGGCTTCTGCTACATCGAGAGCTGGGAAAACAAGCACTACGTGGCCAACTCGGGCCTCATCGTGGTCCCGAAGTTCCGCGGCCACCATCTCGCCACGCGCATCAAGCGCCTGGCCTTCTCGCTCAGCCGCGTGCGCTGGCCCCACGCCAAGATCTTCGGCCTGACCAGCTCGGGCGCCGTCATGCGCATCAACACGTCGCTCGGCTACGTGCCCGTGCCGTTCAGCGAACTGACCCAGGACGACGAATACTGGAAGGGCTGCGGCACACCCGAGCAGCCGTGCTGCATCAACTGCGATGTGCTGGCCCGAACGGGGCGCAAGTATTGCGTATGTACGGGCATGCTCTTCGACCCTGAGCGCCACCCCGGCGCTCCCCTACCCGTGGAAATCCCACAGGACGTCCTGGACTTCCTGAAGGACCACGAGTGAAACCCATCCAACCCAAAAACAGATTTAACCCTCACGACAATGACAAAGAAGAAAGTAGTGGTAGCCTTCAGCGGCGGTCTGGACACCTCCTACACGGTGATGTACCTCGCCAAGGAGAAGGGCTACGAAGTATATGCCGCCTGCGCCAACACGGGCGGCTTCAGCGCCGAACAACTCAAGACCAACGAAGAAAACGCCTACAAGCTGGGCGCCACGAAATACGTGACGCTCGACGTGACGCAGGAGTACTACGAGAAGAGCCTGAAGTACATGATTTTCGGCAACGTCCTGCGCAACAACGTCTACCCCATCTCCGTCTCCTCGGAGCGAATCTTCCAGGGCATGGCCATCGCGCGCTACGCCAAGGAGATAGGCGCCGACGCAATCGCCCATGGCTCGACCGGCGCGGGCAATGACCAGGTGCGCTTCGACATGACGTTCCTCGTGATGTGCCCCGACATGGAAATCATCACGCTCACGCGCGACAACAACCTCTCGCGCAAGGAAGAGGTGGACTATCTCAACGCACACGGCTTCAAGGCGGACTTCGCAAAGCTGAAATACTCCTACAACGTCGGCATCTGGGGCACCAGCATCTGCGGCGGCGAAATCCTCGACTCGGCCCAGGGCCTGCCCGAAGAGGCTTACCTCAAGCAGGTGAAGAAGGAGGGCACGGAGGAACTGCGCCTGACCTTTGAACACGGCGAACTGAAGGCCATCAACGGCGAACGCTTCGACGACCCCGTGGCTGCCATCTGCCGCGTGGAGGAAATCGGCGCAGCCTACGGCATCGGCCGCGACATGCACGTGGGCGACACCATCATAGGCATCAAGGGGCGCGTGGGCTTCGAGGCCGCGGCGCCCGCTCTCATCATCGGCGCACACCGCTTCCTCGAGAAATACACGCTCTCGAAGTGGCAGCAGTACTGGAAGGACCAGGTGGCCAACTGGTACGGCATGTTCCTCCACGAGAGCCAGTATCTCGAACCCGTCATGCGCGACATCGAGGCCATGCTCGTCAGTTCGCAGCGCCACGTGAACGGCACGGCCATCCTCTCGCTGCGTCCGCTCGGCTTCAGCACGGTGGGCGTGGAAAGCGCCGACGACCTGGTGAAAACGAAGTTCGGCGAATACGGCGAAACGCAGAAGGGCTGGACCGCCGACGACGCGAAGGGTTTCATCAAGGTGCTCAGCACGCCGCTGCGCGTCTTCTACGCCAACCACGGCGAGGACGAGTAGTCGCCGCCAGCGCTTCCCAATTTTCCAAACGTAATTTTCTTTCATGATTAAAATAGGTATCATCGGCGGAGCCGGCTACACGGCCGGCGAACTCTGCCGCCTGCTGCTCAACCACCCCGAGGCGGAAATCGTCTTCGTCAACAGCGAAAGCAATGCGGGCAACCTGCTCACCGACGTCCACGAAGGACTCTACGGCGAAACGGACCTGCGCTTCACCGACGCCCTGCCCTTCGAGGAGGTGGACGTGGTATTCTTCTGCTTCGGCCACGGCAAGAGCACGCGCTTCCTGGCGGAACACTACATCCCCGCCGACGTGCGCATCATTGACCTTGCACAGGACTTCCGCCTCGCTGCGGACGACAACGACTACGTCTACGGCCTGCCGGAGCTGAACCGCAACCAGATCGGCGGCGCGCTCCACGTGGCCAACCCCGGTTGCTTCGCCACGTGCATCCAGCTGGGCCTCCTGCCCTTGGCCGAGGCGGGCCTGCTCCGCGGCGACGTCTCCGTCAACGCCATCACGGGTTCGACGGGGGCGGGCGTGAAGCCGGGCAGCACCACCCACTTTTCCTGGCGGTCGGGAAACATGAGCATCTACAAGGCTTTTGAGCACCAGCACGTGCCCGAAATCCTGCAGTCGCTCCGCCAGCTCCAGCCCGACTTCACCGGCGCCATCGACTTCATCCCCTACCGCGGCGACTTCCCCCGCGGCATCTTCGCCACGGAAGTGGTGCGCTGCGACGCGCCCATCGAGGAAATCGAGGACTACTACCGCGAGTTCTACAGCGAGGCGGCCTTCACGCACTACGTGGACCGCGCGCTCGACATGAAGCAGGTGGTGAACACCAACAAGTGTCTCATCCACGCCGAGCGCCATGCCGACAAACTCCTCGTCACGGCCTGCATCGACAACCTCCTGAAGGGCGCTTCGGGCCAGGCGGTGCAGAACATGAACCTCATGTTCGGCCTCGAGGAGGACACGGGCCTGCGCCTGAAGCCCGTGGCCTTCTAACTTCCCCGCCGCTCACTCCGCCCCGGCTGCCCTCCGCGGTAACGGGCCGGAGTGGGTGGCTTTTCTGTTCCTTTTTTCCAATCTTTTCCAAGCAATGCACCTCTTTCCCGTCTACCCGCTCTTCGACATAGACATCGTGAAGGGCCGCGGTTGCCACGTCTGGGACGCCGAAGGCCAGGAATACCTCGACCTCTACGGCGGCCACGCGGTCATCAGCATAGGCCACTGCCATCCCCACTACGTGGAACGTGTGGGCCGGCAGCTCCAGACCTTAGGCTTCTACTCCAACTCTGTCATCAACCGCCTCCAGGAGGAACTCGCCGAGCGTCTCGGCCGTCTCTCGGGCTATCCCGACTTCCAGCTCTTCCTCATCAACTCCGGCGCCGAGGCCAACGAAAACGCCCTGAAGCTGGCGTCGTTCGTGACGGGCCGCCGCCGCGTGCTGGCCGCGCAGAAGGCGTTCCACGGCCGCACCTCGCTCGCCGTCGAGGCCACCGACAACCCACGCATCGTGGCTCCGATCAACGACGCGGGCCACGTGACCTTCCTGCCGCTGAACAATCTCGCCGCCTTCGAGGCCGAGCTGGCCAAGGGCGACGTGGCGGCCGTCATCGTGGAGTGCATCCAGGGTGTGGGCGGCATCCGGATGGCCACGGCCGACTTCCTGCAGGGCCTGCGCCGTGCCTGCGACGCCCACGGTGCGCTCCTCGTCTGCGACGAAATCCAGTGCGGCTACGGGCGTTCGGGACGCTTCTTCGCCCACCAGCACCTCGGCGTGCGTCCCGACATCGTGACCTGCGCCAAGGGCATCGCCAACGGTTTCCCCATGGGAGCCGTGCTCATCGCGCCCCACATCGAAGCCTCCTACGGCATGCTGGGCACGACCTTCGGCGGCAACCACCTGGCCTGTGCCGCGGCGCTGGCCGTGCTCGACGTGATGGAGGATGAGCAGCTGGTGGAAAATGCCGCCCGCGTGGGTGACTTCCTGCTCAGCGAACTGAAAAAATGGCAAACGGAAAATCCGCACATCACGGACGTGCGCGGCTGCGGCCTGATGATTGGTGTGGAATTTGACGAACCCATCAAGGCGTTCCGCCAGCGCCTCGTGAAGGAGCAACACGTGTTTACGGGGGCCGCATCGACCAACATTCTCCGCCTCCTGCCGCCCCTCTCGCTCTCGATGGACGAGGCGGCCGAAGCCATCCGCCGACTGAAAGCCAACGTTTGACTATCATTCACCAATATCCCCTAACATGAAAAAAGTACTTTTCTCCCTGCTGTTCGTCCTGTGCGCCACCACGGCCTACGCACAGCGCACCCCCCACGCCATCGGCATCCACTTCGGTGGTTCTACGGAAGACATCGAGTATCAGTACCACTACAACCAGCGCAACTTCCTCGACATCACCGTGGGCTTCTTTGATTTCGACAAAGGCTTTGCCGCACAGGGCATCTACAACTACAACCTGAAGTCTTGGTCCGACTGGACGCCCAGCCTCGGCACCTGGAAGTTCTGGGGCGGCTACGGCGTGGGCGTGGGCATCTACGACAGCCACGACAACACCGACCTTTTCCTCGGCCCCGTAGGCTGCCTGGGCTTCGGCATCACGTTCAGGGATGTGCCAATCACCCTCGGCGTAGACTACCGCCCCATGGTAGCCCTGAACTTGGGCGACGGCTGCAAGATCCTCGACAGTGGATTCAAGAACCTGGGCTTGACCGTCACCTATCGTTTCTGACCCTTCGCGGCGCGGCCCTGCGCCCGAACGGCCAAGGAAATAATTTTTTCTAAGAAGGCAAAAGACTTTCCAACAAGAAAAAAGACTTTCCCAAGAAAGAAGAAAAACTTTCCAAGAAAGAAAAAAGAATTTCCAACCAAGGAAGAAAGCCCCCGCGGCCTTCTTCCTTTTTTTCGTCACACAGCACCACGGGCCACAAAGCCAGGCTTGGGAAATCCAATCGCTGCGACCGGAAATCCAAAGCCTGCGACTGAAAATCCCGTCCCTGGTTTTGGGCGGTCCGGCGCAGCGAGGCGGGGCGCTGCAGGACGCGGCGGGGCGGCACGGAGGGGGGCGGGGAAAAAGGGAAAAGGAAAATAAATCCTAATTCTGCAATAAACGCTGTCGGGTTGAGGCATTTTGACTGCGGAAGTAAAAAAATAAATCTGTACATTTGCTGCAAATTTTCCGACAAACAGAAACAAAACGCACTTAATACGCACTCCATGGTCAAAATCACGAAAGAGGCGGCCCTCCACTACCACGAGATGGGCAAGCCGGGCAAGATTGAAGTCGTGCCCACCAAGCCATACCGCACCCAAACGGACCTGTCGCTGGCCTACTCCCCGGGCGTGGCCGAACCCTGTCTGGAAATCCAGCAAAACCCGCAAGACGCCTACCGCTACACCAACAAGGGCAACCTCGTGGCGGTCATCTCCAACGGAACGGCCGTGCTCGGCCTCGGCGACATCGGCGCCATGAGCGGCAAGCCCGTGATGGAGGGCAAGAGTCTGCTCTTCAAGATCTACGCGGGCATCGACGCCTTCGACATCGAGGTGGACGAAAAGGACCCCGAGAAGTTCATCGCTGCGGTGAAGGCCATCGCGCCCACCTTCGGCGGCATCAACCTCGAGGACATCAAGGCGCCCGAATGCTTCGAAATCGAACAGCGCCTGAAGGCCGAACTGGACATCCCCGTGATGCACGACGACCAGCACGGTACGGCCATAATCTCCGCAGCCGGCCTCATCAACGCCCTGCTGGTGGCGGGAAAGAAAATCGAGGAGGCCAAGATTGTCGTGAACGGCGCCGGCGCGGCAGCCATCTCCTGCACGCGGCTCTATTGTGCCTGTGGTGCTCGCCACGAAAACGTGGTGATGCTCGACTCCAAGGGTGTCATCACCGCCGACCGTGAAAACCTCAACGAACAGAAGCGCGAATTTGCCACGCACCGCACGGACGTACACACGCTGGCCGAGGCCGTACGCGAAGCCGACGTCTTCGTGGGCCTCTCGAAGGGCAAGATCCTCACGCAGGACATGGTGCGCTCCATGGCCGCCAACCCCATCATCTTCGCCCTGGCCAACCCCGTGCCGGAAATCTCCTACGAAGACGCGATGGCGGCCCGGCCCGACGTGCTCATGAGCACGGGACGCACGGACTACCCCAACCAGATCAACAACGTCATCGGCTTCCCCTACATCTTCCGCGGCGCACTCGACACCGCTGCCAAGGCTATCAACGAGGAGATGAAGATGGCTGCCGTCCGCGCCATTGCCGAACTGGCCCGCCGTCCGGTGCCCGACATCGTGAACCGCGCCTACCAGGTGCGCAACTTCACCTTCGGCCCCGACTACTTCATCCCGAAACCCGTAGACCCGCGCCTCATCACGGAGGTGTCGATGGCCGTGGCCAAGGCGGCCATGGACAGCGGCGTGGCACGCAAACCCATCACGGACTGGAAGGCTTACCGCCAAAGCCTGCGCGAACTGATGGGCCAGGAGTCGAAATTCACCCAGAACCTCTACGACACGGCGCGCTCCAACCCGAAGCGCGTGGTCTTCGCCGAAGGAACGCACCCGACCATGCTCGAGGCGGCCGTCCGCGCGAAGGAAGAGGGCATCTGCTTCCCCGTGCTCCTCGGCAACGACGTGCAGATCCACAAGATTGCGGAGGACCTCGACCTCAACCTCGACGGCATCGAAATCCTGAACCTGCGCAACGACACGCAGAACGAACGCCGCCACCGCTACGCTGAAATCTTTGCCCGCAAGATGGAGCGCAAGGGCTACACGCCGCAGGAAGCGGAGGACAAGATGTACGAACGCAACTACTTCGGCATGATGATGGTGGAGACGGGCG
>CAMGGA010000017.1 GCA_946055515.1 uncultured Bacteroidales bacterium | reverse complement strand
GGAGCGAATTGTTGAAGAAAATGAGCAAAGCCGTGCGGTGTCGGCCGAGGTGTTCAAACCGGTAGCGGTCCGCTTTGATGGCGGCAGCTTCCGCGAGGGCCGCGTCGAGCGGTCCTATGTCCGAGGCATGGAGAAAAGTGTGCATAAGCAGGGAAAATTATGGAGTGATAGAATAAGAGCTGGTCTAGTTTGCCCAGAGGCTGGCGCGGCAAAAGTAGTCAAATATCTTGTAAAAAGCCCCCGCCTCCCCGATTTTGCGCGCCCGCCCATCGCTTCGCTGCGACCAAATACCCCCGATTTCGGCCCAGAAAACGCCCCGCGAAGGCCCCGCGGGGCCCTCCCGAAATGTTAAAATGGAAAACCGCCATTTGCTTTTGTGGCCTTTTTCCCTTATCTTTGTTGTAAACAAAAGGAGAGGCGCCCGCTGGTGTTTCTCCTTTCTTTTTGGGCCTCAAAAATCGGGCCTCCAGTCCCAGGGATTGAAAATTCTGTCCCAGGGATTGAAAATTCTGTCCCTGGGACCAAAAATTTGCTCCCTATGACAGGCGCTTCAGTCCCTGTGGCCAACGTTTTGCTCCCTGTTTCTGAAAAGTCAGTCCCAGGCCCCGGCGTTGCAGAAAGTTAAATGTGTTAAAGTGTAAGGCTTGCCGCATTTTCTGAGTCTTTAACAGCAAACGCAAAGCCTGTGGGCGGCGCTCCGGGGCCAGGCGCAGAATTTCCAAAAAGGCAAATATTTGCCAAATTCTTTGCGCTACGTTGCCTTTACACTATCTTTGCCTCTCAAATATCAAACATCCAATTCAAGAAACCACTCTTACACAAACCCAAACCAGCATGAAAAAGTCAATCCTCCTCTTTACCCTCGCCGCAGCCCTCTTCACTACCAGCTGCGCCAAGAAGCCGGCCCAGCCCGAAGCAGCACCCGTCGTGCAGAACGAGCAGGTGGCACAGGAAGAAGTCAATTCCGTTGTGAAAACCCTCCCCGCCAGCGTGGCCGGCAAGGATGTGGTCAGCAAACTCGCCGAAATCTATAAGGGCAAAGTGGTACTCATCGACTTCTGGGCCACCTGGTGTGGTCCCTGCCGCATGGCCATGAAGAAAATCGACGAAATCAAGCCCGAACTCGAAGAGAAAGGTTGCGTGTTCGTCTATGTGACGGGCGAAACCTCTCCCCTCGAAACCTGGACCGAGATGATAGCCGGCATCAGCGGCGAACACTACCGCCTGACCAACGAGCAGTGGGGCACGATGTGCCGCTCGCTCAACATTCCCGGCATTCCCTCCTACCTCCTGCTGGGCAAGGATGGCCAAACGGCCTACGACAACCTCAGCGAAGGCGGCTATCCCGGCAGCGAAGTGCTGAAGAACAACATCGAAGTGGCACTGACGAAATAAGTCCTTTGCCTCCACATGAGACTTCTCCATAAAGGAAACGTGATGGCCCTGTTCAGCTGGGCCATCCTGTTTCTCTTCTCCTGCAAGTCCGAAGCGCCGAAAGTAGCGGACATTTTGGCCGAAGAATACGGCCTCGAGCAGCGCGAAGCCGAAGCGCTGGTGGCCGAAACCGAGGCTTGGATGAAAGCTGAGGCCGCCCGTGCCTCCGACGGGGCCACTGCGCAAGAGCCGTCCCGCCCGCAGGCACAGAAAACCTCGGGGCAGCCCAGCGGAAGGCTTGAAATCCCCCTCTACCAGTCGTCCCGCGGCGGTCAAGTCATAGCCCACACGGGCTTCACGCTCAGCTACGACGCCGACTTCAAGACCCCGCAGTGGGTGGGCTGGGTGCTCACCGCCGAAAGTGCCCGCGGCACCTGTCCGCGCTACGACAAGTTCCAGCCCGACCCCGCCGTGCGCGGCGCAAAAGCCTACACCAAAGACTATACGCGCTCAGGCTACGACCGGGGGCACATTGCGCCGGCTGGTGACATGAAGTGGAACGCGCAGGCCATGCGCGAGAGTTTCTACATGAGCAATATCTGCCCCCAGAACCAGAACCTCAACCGCGGAGACTGGAAGGACCTCGAAGAACTCGAGCGCGAGTGGGCGCTGCAGTGGGGTACGCTCGCCATCGTGGCGGGGCCTATCTACGGCAGTGCCAATCCGCCCCGCATAGGCAACAACCGCGTGGCCGTGCCCGACGGTTTCTTCAAGGTCATCCTCGTGCAGGAGCGCCGTGGCCCGAAAGCCTACGCCTTCGTCTTCCGCAACGAGGCGGGCAGCCGCCCCCTGCGTAGTTACCAGCGCACGGTCGACGAAGTGGAAGCCCTGCTCGGCATGGACTTCTTCGCCGCACTCCCCGACGACGTGGAGAACCGCATCGAGGCCGAAAAACCAGCGCTTTAACCCCGCGGACCGTCACGGGAGAACCCGACGGTCCGACAGCAATCCTTACAGGATGAAACAGAAAATATTGGTAGCCATGTCGGGTGGGGTAGACTCCTCCGCCGTATGCCTCATGCTCCAGGAGCAGGGCTACGAAGTGGTGGGCTTCACCATGCGCGTGTTCGACCTGCCCCGTCAGTTCGGCGAAGGCGACGACCAGCCCGATTTCGTGCGCTCCGCCCAGGCCCTGGCCCGTCGCCTCGGCATCGAACACCATGTGGCCGATGTGCGCGGCGAGTTCCGCGACGAAGTGGTGCGCTACTTCCTCGACGAATACGAGCAGGGCCGCACCCCGAACCCCTGCGTGCGCTGCAACCGGCAGTTCAAGTTCCGCCTCATGGAAGAATGGGCCGACCGCCTTGGCTGTGCCCAGATGGCCACGGGCCACTACGTGCGCCTGCGCCACGACGCCCAGGGCCGCACCTTCCTCCTCACGGGCCAAGACCCGCGCAAGGACCAGAGCTACTTCCTGTGGCAGGTGCCCCAGCGCATCCTGCGCCGCTGCGTGTTCCCACTGGGCGATCTTTGCAAGCAGGACGTGCGTCGCTATCTCGACGGAAAAGGCTTTGAAGTCCAGGCCCGTCAGGGCGAATCGATGGAAGTCTGCTTTGTCGAAGGCGACTACCGCGACTTCCTTCGCGCACAGCGTCCCGGCCTTGCACAGCAGGTGGCCGGCGGCACCTACGTGAACCGCCTCGGTCAGCCCCTGGGCCAACACCTCGGCGTGCCCTTCTACACCGTGGGGCAGCGCAAGGGACTCGGCATCGCCCTGGGCCATCCCGCCTACGTGGTGCGCCTCAATGCAGCGAAGAACACCATCGTGCTCGGCGAAGAGGGCGACCTCCTCACCTCCGCCTTCTTCGTCGAGGAACTCCGCGCCGTAGACGAGACACAGCTGATGGAAGAACCGCAGCTCGCCGTGCGCATCCGTTACCATTCCGAGCCCGAGCCCTGCCGGATCGAACCCCTTCCCGACGGCCGCTGCCTCGTGCGCACCGCACGGCCCGTCAGTGCCGTCACTCCCGGCCAAAGCGCCGTATTCTATGCCGGACAAGTACTCCTTGCCGGCGCCGTTATTGCTTCTCAAAAAGGAATAGGACAATATGTGTAAATCTCAACGCTCCCTTCTCCGTCTCCTGCGCCTCGCCCTCTTGGCAGGCATCTGCTTCGCCCTGCCCGCGCCGGCACAGGAAAAGGCCGATTCCACGGCCGCACCCACCCGCTACCGCTACCGCGTGAGCTTTACCGACAAGAAAGCCAACAAGTATAGTCTGCAAAAGCCCGAAGCCTTCCTTTCCGCCAAAAGTCTGGAACGCCGCCGTCGTTATGGCCTGAAGGTGGACGAGCTGGACCTCCCCGTGTCCGACACCTACCTCGACAAGCTCCGCCAGATGGGGCTGCGCGTGGTGAACTGGAGCAAGTGGAACAATACCGCCGTGGTCGAACTTACCGACACCGCCCGTATGCAGGCCGTGGCGCAGCAGCCCTTCGTCAGCGGTTACCGTCTCGTGTGGATTGAGCCGAAAGATGTTGCTGAGGACACCAATGCCAAGGACCGCAGCAAGGGCATAGCCCGCGATACACTCAAAACCCTCGACAGCTACTATGGCCACGCTGCCCGCCAGGTGGAAATGCTCGGCGTGGACCAGCTCCACAGCGATGGATGGCGCGGACAGGGCGTGACGATTGCCGTCATCGACGGCGGTTTCCTCAATGCCGACCTCCAGCCTGGGCTCCCGCAGGGCCAAATCCTCGGCACGCGCAACTTTGTCCGCCCCGGCCGCAGCGTCTATGAGGAACTCAGCCACGGCATGATGGTCCTCTCCTGCATTGCCGCCAGTGAGCCCAACCTCCTTGTGGGCACTGCGCCCGAAGCCTCCTTCTACCTCATAGTGAGTGAAGACGGCGACAGCGAGCAGCTCGTGGAGGAAGACAACTGGTGCGCCGCGGTCGAATACGCCGACAGCCTGGGCTGCGACATCGTCACCTCCTCGCTCGGCTATCAGCTCTTCGACCATCCCGGGATGAACCTGCGCTACCGTGACCTCGATGGGCATTTTTCCCTCAACAGCCACAGCGCCTCGCTCGCCGCCAGCCGCGGCCTGCTCGTGGTGAACAGTGCCGGAAACTCGGGAACGGCGGCCTGGAAAAAGATAGGCTGCCCCGCAGACGCCTGCGACATGATAACCGTGGGAGCCGTGACCAGCAAGGGCGTGAACACGAGCTTCTCCTCCGTGGGCTACACCACCGACGGCCGCGTGAAGCCCGATGTGATGGCCATGGGGCAGCAAGTGTGGGTCTACGACGTGGACGGCAACCTCACGACCGTCAATGGCACCTCCTTCTCCTGTCCGCTGATGTGCGGTGCGGTGGCCTGCCTGGTGCAGCGCTTTCCCAACCGCCGGCCCGAAGAAATCATTCGTGCCCTCCAGCGCAGTGGCGACCGCGCCCTCTATCCCGACAATATCTTTGGCTACGGCATCCCCTCCCTGCCCTTGGCTGCCAAGCTGCTCGAATAAGGCCGCTCCCTGCATTTCCCCGCCTCAATCTCCTTCCCCATGTTCCATAATCCTTTCCAGTCGCCCGAATCCCCCAGCAGACTTGACCGCCGCACGACGCCCGTGCTGAGCCTTTTCGAGCTCAACTGCATGGTCCGTGGCGTGTTGCGCGAGACCCTTTCGCAGGCCGTGTGGGTCGTGGCCGAAGTGAGCGAACTCCGCGTGGCCTCCAACGGTCATTGCTATCTCGAACTCGTGGAAAAGGACGAAGCCGGCGGAAGCCTCGTGGCCAAGGCCCGCGCCAATATTTGGCGACAGCGCTACTACGCCCTCAGCGAACGTTTCCGCCAACAAACGGGGCAGCGCCTCGAGGAAGGACTGAAAGTGCTGGCGAAGGTCGTCGTGAACTTCCACGAACTCTATGGCTACTCCTTGGAAATCGTGGACATCGACCCCTCCTATACCCTTGGTGACCTTCAGGCACAGCGCCAGGCCATCGTGGCGCAGCTCGAGGCCGAGGGCGTGATGCACCTCAACCAGGAACTCCCCCTGCCGCGACTACTGCGCCGTGTGGCCGTCATTTCGAGCCGAACCGCCGCGGGGTACGGCGACTTTTGCAACCAGTTGGCGCAAAGCGGCTTCGCATTCGACCTGAAACTCTTCCCTGCCGTGATGCAGGGCGACAAGGTGGAAGAAAGCGTCATTGCTGCGCTCGATGCCATTGCCGCCGAGGCCGGCCGTTGGGACGTGGTGGTCATCATCCGCGGCGGAGGGGCGACCACAGACCTCCACGGGTTCAACACCTACCTTCTGGCGGCCAATGTGGCGCAGTTCCCTCTTCCCGTCCTTACGGGAATCGGCCACGAACGCGACGAAACCATCGTGGACCTCGTGGCCCACACCCGCCTGAAAACCCCCACGGCCGTTGCTGCCTTCCTTGTGGAAAACCGGCAGGGCGAAGCCGCTTTCCTGCAGGCCCTTGCGCAGCGGCTCCACCAGGCCGCCGTGGACCGTCTTAACGCCCACCGGCAGCGCCTGACGGCTGTGGGCCACCGCCTGCAGCTGTCCGCCAGGCAATACACCTATTGGCAGCGCAACCGCCTCGTCCGCCTCGAAGCGCGCCTGGAGTTGGCCCTGCAAGGCAACTTCCACGCCGAGCACTCCCGCCTCGAACGCATGCCGCAGCGCCTCCGGCAGGCCGTGGAGCGGCGTTGCCTCGAAGAGCACCACCGCCTGGCCCTGTGGCAGCAGACCTTGCAGCTCGCCTCGCCCGAACGCATCCTGCGGTTGGGCTACACCTTGACCCTCAAGGACGGTCAGGTAGTGCGCCACCCCGCGCAGCTGGCCCCCGGCGATGTTCTCGAAACCCGTTTCGCCGAAGGCACGGTGAAGTCGGTGGTAGAATAAGGCTTCGCCCCGCAGCTGGCCCTTGGCCTGCGCCGTCCGTCCCATCATTCCCCAAAATACCTCCCGCCCATGGCTAAGCCCAAGAAAACCTACGAAGAAAAGATACAGGAACTGGAGCAGCTCGTGCAGCAAATCGAGGACCGCTCGCTCCCCTTGGAGCAGTTGGTCGCGAAACTCAAGACCTCGCTCACTCTCGTGGAGGATTGCGAGAAAGAACTCCAGCGCATCGAAGCCGATGCCAATCGACTTTTACATCATGAGCAAGAATAAACTATCGAAATTTGCCGACATGGAGCGCTATCCCCATGTCTTCCAGGCCGCAGGCGTGGCCACCGACCCTACCCCCTTCCCCTTGCGCGGAAGGTGGAAGCAGGACTTCTTCCACAACGACAACCCCATCGTGCTTGAGCTGGGTTGTGGCCGTGGCGAATACACCGTGGGCCTCGCGCGCCTCTTCCCCCAGAAGAACTTCATCGGCGTGGACATCAAGGGAGCGCGCATGTGGACCGGAGCCACCGAGTCGCTCCAGGAGGGCCTGCCCAATGTGGCCTTCCTGCGCACCCACATCGAATTCATCGACCATTTCTTCGCACCCGGCGAGGTGGCAGAAATCTGGCTCACCTTCTCCGATCCCCAGATGAAGAAAGCCACCAAGCGCCTCTCCTCCACTTATTTCCTCCAGCGCTACCGCCGCTTCTTGGAGGATGATGGCCTCATTCACCTCAAGACCGACAGCAACTTCCTCTTCACCTATACCCACTACATGGTAGAGGCCAACCGGCTCCCCGTGGCCTTCCGCACCGAGGACCTTTACCACACGCTCGAGGCCACGGAGGACGAAGAAGTGCGCACCATTCTCGGCATACAGACCTACTACGAGCAACAGTGGATTGCACGTGGATTGACCATCAAATACCTCAAGTTCCAACTGCCGCAGGAAGGCGAGCTCCAAGAGCCCGATGTGGAAATCGAACTCGACGACTACCGCAGTTACAACCGCTCCAAGCGTTCGGGACTCGAGAAAAGCAAATAAGCGTTTCACCCCTAAATCAAAATCGCCATGTTGAAGCATATCGTCATGTGGAAGTTCATCGACGGAGCACAAGACAAGTCGTGCGCCGAACACGCCCTCTGGATGAAAGAGCACCTCGAGGCCCTCTTGGGTGTCGTGCCCGAAATCATACATATCGAAGTGGGCATCAACACCAGCAAGAGCCCCATGGCCTACGATGCGGTGCTCACACTCGTCGTCGAAGATGCCGAAGCGCTCCAGCGCTACCGCCAGCACCCCGAGCACCAGAAGATTTCACAGTATTGCCACGAAGTGCGTTCCTCCCGCACCGTGGTAGACTATATAATATAAGGAGTAGTGCGCCCCGTGCGCCGCTCCGCAGTCCAAAGCCAACCCATGCAACTCTATCCTAAACTTATTACAGATGCCCTCGCCACCGTGCGCTATCCCGGCACGGGCAAGAACCTCGTCGAGGCAGAAATGCTCGAGGACGACTTGCGCATCGACGGCATGAAAGTCAGCTTCTCCCTCATTTTTGAAAAATCCACCGACCCCTTCCTCAAGTCCGTGGTGAAGGCCGCCGAGGCTGCCATCCACGCCTACGTAGACAAGGGCGTCGAAGTGACCATCCACACCAAGACCCTCCAGGCCGCCCGTCCCGAGCCCGGCAAAATGTTGCCCCAGGTGAAGAACGTCATCGCCGTGAGTTCCGGCAAGGGTGGGGTAGGAAAGAGCACGATTGCCGCCAACCTCGCAGTGTCCCTCGCCCGCTTGGGCTACAAGGTCGGATTGCTTGATGCAGACATCTTCGGTCCCAGTGTGCCCAAGATGTTCCACACCGAAGCCGAACGCATCTTTGCCGAAGAGCGCGAAGGGCGCCAGCTCCTCATCCCTGTAATGAAATACGGTGTGAAGATGCTCTCCATCGGCTACTTCGTCAATCCCGACACCGCCACCCTCTGGCGTGGCGGCATGGCCTCGAACGCCCTGAAGCAGCTCATCGCCGATGCCGACTGGGGCGAACTCGACTACTTCGTGCTCGACACCCCGCCGGGCACCTCCGACATCCACCTCACGCTGCTCCAGAACCTCGCCATTACGGGCGCCGTCATCGTGAGCACGCCACAGGCCGTGGCCCTCGCCGATGCCCGCAAGGGAATCGACATGTACCGCAACGAGAAGGTCGATGTGCCCATCCTCGGCCTCGTGGAGAACATGGCCTGGTTCACCCCCGCCGAACTGCCCGAGAACCGCTACTACCTCTTCGGCCGCGAGGGCGTGAAGCGCCTGGCCGAGGAAATGAACGTGCCCCTCTTGGGACAGATTCCCCTCGTACAGAGTATCTGCGAGAGCGGCGATGCAGGCGAACCTGCCGCAGTGGCCGAAAACACCCTCACCTCCGTGGCCTTCCTCGACCTGGCGCAGGCCGTGGTCGAAGCCACCGAGCGCCGCAACCGCGAACAGCCCGCCACCACCATAGTAGAAATGACCAAGTAACCGCCCCATGAAGATAGGAGACAAAGTGCGCTTCCTCAACGACGTGGGAGGAGGCACCATCACGGGCTTTCAAGGCAAAGACGTGGTGCTCGTCAGCGACGAAGACGGTTTTGAGGTGCCCACGCTCCTGAAGGACGTGGTCGTCATCGAGACCGACAACTACAACATCCCAAAGAAACAGCTCCAGCCGAAGAAAAAGGCCGCAGCCGCCCCCGAAGCCGCGGAAGAGGATGAGGCCGAAGAAACCGACCTCGCCGACCTGCCGCTCACCTACAAGCCCCTGGCCAAGGAACGCCGCGGGGCGGAGGAACTCAATCTCTTCCTGGCCTTCGTGCCCAGAAAGAAGGACGAAGTGCCCGCCCGCGACTTTGAAATCTACTTGGTGAACGATTGCAACTACTACGTGCGCTTCGCCATTTTCCTCAGCCTCGAGGACGTTTCCGCGCTGCGCCACGAAGGAGAACTGGCCCCGAACACCAAGCTCGCCCTCGAAACCATCGCGAGCGACGACCTGCAGCTTTGGGAACACCCCTTGGTGCAGGCACTCAGCTACAAGCGCGAAAAGGCGTGCAAGCCCAAGTTGCCCGTACACGTTCCGCTGCGCCTCGACCTGTCGAAGTGCTACAAGAGCCAGGCTTATCGCCAGAGCCCTTTCTTCAACGTGCCCGCAGTTGTCTACGACCTGGTGCGTGACGACAAGCCCGTGCGCGGCCTCCAGGTCGATGCCGAAGCCTTGGCCGAGGCCATGCAGACGCCTGCCGCCTCCCCCGCACGGACTGAAGAAGCACCCACAGCCGCCGAGCGCCGTGCAGCAGCCAAGCGCGACCCGCAGGCACCGCTCGAGGTGGATCTCCACGCCCACAGCCTGCTCGACACCCTCGTCGGCCTGGAGCCCGTGGACATTCTCGACTACCAGCTCAAAGTCTTCCGCGACGTGATGGAGCAGTACAAGCGCCGCCGCGGCCAGCGCATCGTGTTCATCCACGGCAAGGGCAACGGCGTGTTGCGCAAGGCCCTCTGGCACGAACTCCAGACGCGCTACCCCGAAGTGCGCTGCCAGGACGCCTCCTTCCGCGAGTACGGCTACGGCGCCACGCTCGTGACCCTTTAATCAACGCTACACCTCGCATTGGAGTCCGCCCACGAAGGCGAACATCCCTGCGAGGTGGTTTTTTTTAGGCGCCTCCAACGTGTTTTGTGCAAAATGTTCTTCGGCAGGCTCATTTCATCGAAAAATGTTTTGAGAACTGCTTCTTATTTATACTTTTGCACCGCGTCACGCAAAGAGCCCATGCGTGAAATACCCCAAACGACTTTTATCATCAAACTTTTATTCAACCATGAAGAAATATCTACTCAGCATCTTGACCCTCGTGTTTGCGTTCGGCCTCACCGTGCAGGCTGCCGACGGCGACGGGAACACAGTGACCCTCGGCTATTGCAATGGCCAGGCATCCACCACAGCCACCATCGAGGAAAGTGGACGCGGCTGGCTCGAGTGCGCCCTGCGCCTGCCCGCTTCCGCATTGCAGAACTACGCCGGTTGCGAAATCCAGGCCGTACGTGCCGCCATCGTGCAGCGCATAAACACCGACTCCCTCGTCGTGTGGGTGCGTAAGGAACTCAACGGCGAGAACCTTGCCGAACAGCTCATCCGTCGCTCGGGCACCACACCCACCATCCAGCAAGGGTGGAATGAAATATTCTTCGACCAGCCCTTCCAGATACCCTCTGAAGTCGAAGACCTCTACATCGGCTACTCCATCTACCAGAGGACGGGCGTGAAAATCATTTCCCAAGTGCAGCCCCCCGTCCTCAACTCCACCTACTACCGCTTCGACGGCAGCAGCTGGAAGGACATCAGCGGTTCGGGCGTGGCCAGCATTGAAGCCCTCATCGGCGGCGGCACCATGCCCGACTACGAACTCGGCTTCCTCTCCGCCACCATCAGTCCCGAGCTCGCCGTCAGTCCCACCGCCCTGCGCGTGAGCCTCACGGCCCACAACTACGGTCTGAAGGAAATCACCGGTTTCCGCGTGAAGGCTTCCGCTCCTGGCATCGAGGCCATCGAGAGCGATGTCGAAGCCAGTGTCCCCGTGGGCAGCACCGCAGAATGCGAGTTCATCTTCGATCCCGGCGTGGAGACCAACGAGTACACCCAGTGGACCCTGGAACTCGTGTCGCTCAAGGACGGAGAAGACCAGTCGGCCGACAACAACACCGTCAATCCCGCCTTTGCCTTCCAGCGCAATGCCCTGATCGAAGAGTTCACCACGCTGCGCTGTCCCAACTGCCCCCCTGTGGCCGCCCTGCTCAAGGAAGTGCTCAGCCAGTCGCCCTACGCCGAGCGTGTCTACGCCATTGCCCACCACTCGGGCTACTACACCGACATCTTCACCGTAGATGCCGACTACGACTACCTCAGCTTCTACGGCACGGGCGACCCCTACGCCCCGTCGCTCATGCTCAACCGTCGCCCCAACTATCCCTATTACGAAAACAAGAACCAGAAGGTGACGAACTTCATCCCCAGTTCTGAGGAAGAACTCAAGGGCTATCTCAACACCGAACTCTTGCGCGGCTCCAACGTAGTGCTCGGCATGAGCCTCACCTTCAATGCAGACAGCACGCGCCTCACTGTCACCGTGGATGCCCGCAAGAACGGAAACTACTCCACGCCCTCGCCGCGCCTCAACGTGTTCCTCCTCGAGGATGAAGTCCTCACCCGCGACCAGGCCGGTACGAGCGGAAAGTACTATCTTGAACACGTTACCCGCGGCTACAACTCCACTTGGGGTACTTCTGTCGATTGGGACGGCAAGGACTATTCCTACACCTACACCTTCGACCTCGACGGGAAGTGGAACAAGGAGAACATGGAAGTGGTGGCATTCATCTACAACTACGACTACTCCAGCATCAACAACCGCGAAGTGGACAACGCCGTGCGCGTGAAGCTCGCCGATTCCGGCAAGGACGTTACGGGCATCCGCCCCATTTCCCCGACCGAAGAAACACTCACCGAAGTAGGCCGCTACGACCTCTCGGGTCGCCCCGTAGACAAAGCCACAAAGGGCGTGCAAGTAGTCCGTTTCTCCAACGGAACAGCCAAGAAGGTGGTGGTGCTCTAACCGCACGCTCACGCTCAAGGTTATGAGCTATTAAGTGATGAGGTTGTAATGTTGCTTTTTGAGCGCTGATTCCGCAACAGCGGAGTCCTTATCAAGTAACATTACAACCTCATCCTTTTGTTCCCCATAGCCGTCTTTATGATACCCCAGTGCGCCCGCGCTTTCGGCGCGTTTGCAGAGAAAGCAAAAAAGGAAGATGAGGTTGTAAAGCTGCTGACTAAGGGAAATCCCTCAGTGGTCACTTTACAACCTCATCATCTTGTCACTTGTAACCTCGTTTCAGCGGTTACAGTTCGCTTAAGCCTCGGGGCGTTCGATGTAGGCGATGACGTCGCCCTTGCTTACGTGAGCGCCCTGCTTGGCGTTGATTTCCACCAACTTGCCGCCCAGTGCCGCGGGGATTTCCACGATCTGGCCGTAGTTGTTCTCGATGTAGCAGAAGAAGTCGCCTTCCTTGTACTCCTTGCCGATGAACGGTTCGATGCTCTTCACGCATTCGCCGTCACCGCCGATTTCCCAGAGCAGCGTGCCGCTTTCGGGCGAAACGATGGCATCGGCCTTGGCATGCTTCAGGGCAGCAGCTTCTTCGGGCGTCATGCCGGCAGCGCCAGCCTTGTCCTTGGCAGCCTGCAGGTCAGCGAGGAAGCGCTTCTTGGCTGCGCCGCTCTTGTAGTCGCGGTATTGCGTTTCGTGCATGGCAAACTCAAAGAGCTCTTCGTCGTCCTCGCCACGTTCCCAGCCGTTCTCTTCCATCTCCTTGATGAAGCGGTCGAGTTCGTCGGGATAGTAGCTCTGCGGGTCGGCATCGGTAAACTCGAAGCCCTTCTCCTTGGCCAGCTCCTTGATTTCGGGAGCCACCTCGCCGGGCAGGCGTCCGCTCTTGCCGAGAATCATGCCCCAGATAGCGTTGTCCATCATCGTGTAGCGCGGCTTGTCCATCGACTCCGTGAGGAGGTTCATCAGCGCGATGTTCTTCACATACTGCGAGAACGGCGTCACGAGGGGAGGATAGCCCACGCGCGGCCACACGTAAGCCACTTCGTCGAAGAGCTTCACGAGGAGTTCGTCCTCCGAGTATTCCGGTTCGCCCTTCGCCTTGCGGTTGTTGTTGATGGCGCCCATCACGCCCGTGAGGTCCGCCATCATTGAACCCATCATGCCGCCGGGCAGGCCGCAACCGAGGAGCAGTGAGCTCATCAGCTTGTTGGACGGATTCATGAAGTAGCCGAGGAAGTCGTCGATAAACTCCTGCGTCAGTTTGCGGGCCTCCATGTAAGCCTCCATGTTGATTTCGGGCACGTCGAAGCCAGCGTGTTTCAGCATGCTCTGCACGGAGATTACGTCGGGGTGAACCTTACCCCAAGAGAGCGGTTCGATGGCCGTGTCGATCACGTCTGCGCCGTTTTTGCACACCTCGAGGATGGAAGCCATGGAGAGGCCCGGTCCCGAGTGGCCGTGGTATTCGATGATAACCTCAGGATGCTTGTCCTTGATCATCTTCGTGAGCTTGCCCAGCATGGCAGGCTGGCCGATGCCCGCCATGTCCTTGAGGCAGATTTCGGGTGCGCCGGCCTCGATGAGCTGGTCAGCGATGTGGGCGTAGTATTCAGCCGTGTGGATGGGCGAGTTCGTGATGCAGAGCGTAGCCTGCGGCGTCATGCCCCCTTCGAGGGCATACTTGATGGAAGGGATGATATTGCGCACGTCGTTGAGACCGCAGAAGATGCGGGTGATGTCCACGCCCTGAGCGTGTTTCACCTTGTACATCAGTTTGCGCACGTCCGCGGGCACGGGGAACATACGCAACGCGTTCAGTCCGCGGTCGAGCATGTGCGTCTTGATGCCCACCTCGTTGAAAGGTTTCGTGAAGGCGCGCACGGCCTGGTTGGGGTTCTCGCCGTAGAGGAGGTTCACCTGCTCAAAGGCACCGCCGTTCGTTTCAACACGGGCAAAGCACCCCATCTTGATGATGACCGGTGCGATGCGTTCCAGTTGGTCCTTGCGCGGCTGGAATTTGCCGCTGCTTTGGAACATGTCGCGATAGAGCAGACTGAATTGGATTTTACGTTTCGTCATACGTTATCAGCTTGTGAATTTGTTTTGATTGTTCAATGAGATTTGCAAACTTGCGCAAATTTTGTCTTTCTGCGCAATTATGGTGCAAAAGTAGTGCAAACCGAACGCAATGCCAAGAGAAAAGCAGAAGATTTTCTCTCGGCATTGCTGAGGTGCCGCCTACTTTATTTAAAAGTAGTGCAAACCGAACGCAATGCCAAGAGAAAAGCAGAAGATTTTCTCTTGGCATTGCTGAGGTGCCGCCTACTTTTCGTTCCTGTTTCGTTTTTCCAGTCCCAGGCCAGGGATAGACAGCACAGTCGCAGCGATTGATTTTCCTGTCCCAGCGACCGAAAATCCGGAAGGCGGAGGCGTGTGAAGCACGTGGAAACCCACCAAGGTAAAGGTTTTTGTACCTATCTATATACGTATTTTTGACCCCGAAAAAAGCCTTCACAGCTTCACGGGATGACTGTTTTATGATGAAAATCATACTAAAACAGTGTGAAGGGTCGGCTTCGTGAAGCTTCACACCGAGCGCGGCATGCGTATGTCCAGTGTAGAAAACCCGTGAAGGCTTTTTAGTTTTACCTTCACACCGTTTTGTAGTGAAAATCATAGAGAAACGGCCATTCTGTGAAGCTGTGAAGGCTTTTTTCGCCCTTTAAATTACGTATTATATATAGTGCAAAATGGCACGCACAGGCGGCTTGATGGGGCTTGAAGGCCTCCGTTAGCCCCCTCTGAACCAATTTGCAAAAACCGCCAAATAAAACTTACGAAATGTTTGGTGGCTCGAAATAAAGCATTACTTTTGCCGCACAAACCCCAAATAAGAAATCAATATGTTGGCTCACGCTCGCTTCTTTTACGGCTTTTACTTTTACTTTGCCCTACAAGCGAAGCGGGATGTCGTGTGCCGACCTGAGTAAAAGAAACATACTTTGAAAGTCCCGCTTCCCAAGGAGGCGGGATTTCTTTTTAGTTGCACCATGAAGAAGATTGCAATACAGGGCCTCCGAGGTTCCTTCCACGACATAGCCGCCCACCAGTATTTCCCCGACGATGAGGTGGAACTCATCTGCTGCGATACCTTCGAGGAAATATTCCGGCAAATGCGCGACGACTATTCCCGACTCGGACTGATGGCCATCGAAAATACCATCGCGGGCAGCCTCCTGCACAACTACGACCTGCTCCGCGAAAGCGGCATGACCATCATCGGCGAACACAAGCTCCACATCGAGCACAGCATCATGTGTCTGCCCGAGGACGACTGGGACACCATCTGCGAAGTGAACTCCCACCCCGTGGCCCTCATGCAATGCCGGAACTTCCTGCGCAAACACCCCGAAATGAAGGTGGTGGAAGTGGGAGACACGGCCGGTGCAGCAGAAGAAATCAGCCGCAAACGACTCCGCGGACATGCCGCCATCTGTCACGCCGATGCGGCGCCGCTCTACGGACTGAAGGTGCTCGAGCAGGGCATAGAGGACAACAAGCACAACTTTACCCGCTTCCTGATGATGAGTGACCCCTGGAGTGCCGACAAGCTCCGCGACCTCCACCGCACGACGAAGAGCAGCGTGGTCTTTGCCCTGCCCCACGAGGAAGGGTCGCTCTCGCAGGTGCTGAGCATCTTCTCGTTCTACAAAATCAACCTCACGAAGATTCAGTCCCTCCCCATCATCGGGCGCGAATGGGAGTACCTCTTCTATATAGACCTCAGCTACGACGACTACACGCGCTATCGCCAAAGCATCGATGCCGTGCGCCCACTTATCCGCGAACTTAAAATACTTGGAGAATATGCAGGTAAATAATGACATACAACCCGCCCAGCGACTTCAGCTCGTGCAGGAATACTATTTCTCGCGCAAAGGCAAGGAAGTGGCCCGAATGAACGCCGAAGGGAAAAACGTAATCTCCCTGGCCATCGGCAGCCCCGACATGCCGCCTTCGCCCGAAACCGTCGAAACGCTCTGCCGCGAAGCCGCCAAGGCCGATGCCCATGGCTACCAGCCCACCGCGGGCATTCCGCAGCTGCGCGAGGCCATGGCCGGATTCTACAAGCGGTGGTTCGGCGTGGCACTCGACCCCGCCACGGAAATCCAGCCCCTCATCGGGTCGAAAGAAGGCATTCTCCACACCACCCTCGCCTTTGTCAATCCCGGCGAGAAGGTGCTCGTGCCTAATCCAGGCTATCCCACCTACACTTCGCTCTCGCGCCTGCTGGGCTGCGAAGTGGTTTACTACAACCTGCGGCCTGAGAATGGCTGGCAACCCGACTTCGACGAACTCGAGGCGATGGACCTCAGCGGCGTGCGCCTGCTTTGGACAAACTATCCCAACATGCCCACGGGGGCTCCTGCCTGTCGTGAGACCTACGAACGCCTTGTGGCCTTCGCGCGGAAGCACGGCATCGTGGTGGTGAACGACAACCCCTACAGCTTCATCCTGGGTCATGAACACCTCAGCATTCTGCAGGTGCCCGGGGCGAAGGACTGCTGCATCGAGTTCAACTCCATGAGCAAGAGCCACAACATGCCCGGATGGCGCGTGGGCATGCTCGCCACCAATGCGCAGTTCGTCAGCTGGATACTCAAGGTGAAGAGCAACATCGACTCGGGCACCTTCCGCCCCCTGCAGCTCGCCGCGGCACAGGCTTACACCAACAGCGACGAATGGCACGAGGAAGCCAACGTGCAGGTCTATGCCCGCCGACGCAAGTTGGCCGGCGAAATCATGGACGCCCTCGGCTGTGCCTACGACCCTGCACAGGTCGGTATGTTTCTCTGGGGACACATCCCCCAACAGTATGCCCAGGCCGAGGAACTCACCGAACGGGTGCTCCACGAGGCCCGCGTGTTCATCACGCCGGGTTTCATCTTCGGCTCCAACGGTGCACGCTACATCCGCATTTCGCTCTGTGCGAAGGAAGAAAAGCTGGCAGAGGCGCTGGAGAGAATCAAGGCAGCTTTTGCTGCACAATCATTGAACAAACAATAAAACCTATACTATGGACCTCAATCTTACTCCCCTCAACCTCTTTGGCCCCGAGGCCGAAGTGAAACGCCCCATCGTCATCGCCGGACCCTGCTCGGCCGAGACAGAAGAACAAGTGATGAACACCGCCACGCAGCTGGCCCGCAAGGGAATCAAGCTCTTCCGCGCCGGTATCTGGAAGCCCCGCACGAAACCCGGCGGCTTCGAGGGCATCGGCGAAGAGGGCCTCGCTTGGCTCAACCGCGTGCAGAAAGAACTCGGCATGAAGGTCTGCACCGAAGTGGCCACCCATGCCCACGTGGAAGCTGCGCTGAATGCTGGCGTAGACCTCCTCTGGATCGGTGCGCGCACCGTGGCCAATCCCTTTGCCATGCAGGAAATCGCCGATGCGCTGAAGGGCAGCGATGTGCCTGTGCTCGTGAAGAATCCCGTCAATCCCGACCTCGAGCTGTGGATAGGCGGACTGGAACGCATCAACCAGGCGGGCATCACGCGACTGGGTGTGATTCACCGCGGCTTCTCGACCTACGAAAAGCGCCTCTACCGCAACCTCCCCATGTGGCACATCCCCATCGAACTCCGCCGCCGCGTGCCCGGACTCCCCATCTTCGGCGACCCCAGCCACATCGGCGGTGCCCGCGAACTCGTGGCTCCGCTTTGCCAGCAGGCCATGGACCTGGGCTTCGACGGACTGATTGTGGAGAGCCACTGCAACCCCGATTGTGCCTGGAGTGACGCGAAGCAGCAGGTGACTCCCGACGTGCTCGACTTCATTCTCGACAAACTGGTCGTCCGCAAGGTCACGGAATCAACGGAAAGCCTCGACACGCTGCGCCACCAGATCGACGAAATCGACAACACGCTCATCGAACTCCTTGCCAAGCGCATGCGCATCAGCCGCGAAATCGGCCAGTACAAGCGCGAGCACGACATGACCGTGGTGCAGACGGGCCGCTACACCGAAATCCTCTACAAGCGCGGGGCCCAGGGTGTGCTCTGCGGCATGTCGGCCGACTTCATCAAGTCTGTCTTCGAGAATATCCACGAGGAGAGCGTTCGCCAGCAGATTGAAATCCTCAACAGGGACTGAGGATCGACAGTGAAAGACGATGAGCGACAAGGTCGTGAGGTCGCAAAATTACGGTCTGGAGAAAGACTCCCGGAAACCTCCCAAAGTGACGCGATGACCTCACGACCTTGACCTCATAACCCTTAACACAGAGAACACCATGAGAATACTCATCCTCGGCGCAGGCAAGATGGGCTCCTTCTTCGTGGACTTGCTTAGTTTTGAACACGAAACGGCGGTCTTCGACATTGACCCCAAACGGTTGCGCTTCATGTACAACACCCTGCGCTTCACCTCGCTCGACGAAGTCGAAGATTTCCGCCCTGAACTCGTCATCAATGCCGTGACGCTGAAGTACACGCTCGACGTGTTCCGCAGTGTCATTCCCCACCTGCCCCCCGACTGCATCCTGAGCGACATCGCTTCCGTGAAGACGGGGCTGCAGGAGTTTTACGCGCAGTGTGGCATGCGCTACGTGTCCACCCACCCCATGTTCGGCCCCACTTTCGCCAACCTCGGGGCGCTCACGGGCGAGAATGCCATCGTCATCACCGAAGGCGACTACATGGGGCGCATCTTCTTCCGCGACCTCTACAGCCGCCTCGGCCTCCACATCAGTGAATACACCTTCGACGAGCACGACGAAACCGTGGCCTACTCACTGAGCATCCCCTTCGTGAGTACCTTCGTCTTCTCTGCCGTGATGAAGCACCAGGACGCGCCGGGCACTACCTTCAAGCGCCACCTGAAGATTGCACGCGGCGTGCTCGGCGAGGACGACTGTCTCCTGCGCGAAATCCTGTTCAATCCCCGCACGGGGCAGCAGGTAGCGAAAATCCGCGACGAACTCAAACTTCTGCTTGAAATTATTGACCAAAAGGACGAAGAAGCTCTTAACGGCTATCTCTGCCGCATCCGTCAGAACATCCGCTCCTGAGGCTGGCTCCCCAACGCACCAGCCCCTCTCCGCCAAAAGCTGGCGAAGAGGGGCTGGTGCTGTTTGCAGAAGGGTAGGGGAGCAGGCTGCGCCGCGTCGAGGGGGCGTGGCCGAATCATGTCCACGAAGGCGGCCTCGACGGGAAGCCTACCAGCCGAAGAGGGACTTCAGCGCAAAATAGGCCATCGGCATGAGCAGGGCGGGCAGCAGGTTGATGGTCTTGCAGTCCTTGATGTGCAGCACGCCGAGTCCGGAGGCGGCAATCAGGATGCCACCCACGAGCGAAACCTCGCAGATAAGTTCTTCGGAAATGAATGTCTTCGACAGCAACGCGATGCCGTAGATGCCCGACATCCAGAGGAAGACAGCCACCGACACGATGGCCAGTCCGAAACCGTAGCTCGAGGCCAAGACGATCATGGTCACCAAGTTGAGCGTGGCTGCCGTCATCAGATACGTGTTGTCGCCATAGAGCGCACTCATCACAGGACCCATCATTGCCAGTGTACCCACGCAGCAGAGCAGGATGCCCGTGACGATACCCTGCGAGAGATTGGTGGAGGAAAAACGCTTGGTGGTACGCTCCATGCGGTCGTCGAGCTTCAGCACGGTGCCCACCAATCCGCCCAAGGAGAGACAAAAGATGAAGAGCACGGGGACGGTGGTTTTCTGCATGTTTTCCATGGCCACCTTGCTGCCGAGCATCAGGGCGCAGAGCCCCATGGCGGTGTTCAGTACATTGATGTATGTTTGGCTGATACTGCGGCGAAACAGTGCGCCTATGGCACTGCCCACCACAATGGCCAGGGCATTGATAACGATAGCGTACATTCGGGTAGAAATTGATAATTTGGGATTTCGGGGTGCTAAGGTAAGACTTTTCTCAATAGAGACAAAGTTTGGGCAGACGTATTTTCAGAAGAGGGCCGCACGGCACCTTCACGGCACCTTCACGGAGGCTCGGGGCGCAGTTTGTCTTCTGAAAAATATCTAAAAAAATCTTTGCCTTTCTGCATCTGTACATTAACTTTGCAGCGGAAAAAGACGAAACAACGTGAACAAGGGCTACTTGACGTGCATGTTTCAGCAAGAAATGTGCACTTACAGTAAAGACAATCAATGGCGAGCTGCCGGATGGTAGCTTGCGCTTTCTTGTGTCCGCTTCTCAGTCGTGCATTACGGCCTGAAAGCGGACTTCGCTTTTTCCACCCTTGTCCCGGTCTTGCCTGTGGCCCCGTGTTTGCGCCGCTTCGGCTTTTCCCATCTGAGATCATTCACAACATTAATAACCATAACATTTAAGAGCTATGAACTTTACCTTATTTGTCACTGCATTGCTGACAGGGTTGGCGTTCGTAGGCGTGGTGACGATTTTGGCCAAACTGATTTCGCCGCGTAGCTACAATGCCCAGAAGGAGGAGGCTTACGAATGTGGTATCCCGACGCGTGGACGCTCCTGGATGCAGTTCCGCATCGGCTACTACCTCTTTGCCATTCTCTTTTTGATGTTCGACGTGGAAACGATGTTCCTCTTCCCTTGGGCCGTCGTGATGCGCTCGTTTGGACCGGCCGGTCTGCTGAGCGTGCTCTTCTTCCTGTTTATCTTAGTTCTGGGCTTGGCCTATGCCTGGAGGAAAGGAGCGTTGAAATGGCAATGAAAAGAGCAAAAATCAAGTCCATTCCTTACGAGGAATTCAAGGACAATGAAACCTACGAGAAGCTCGTCGAAGAGCTCAACGCAGGTGGCGCCAACGTGGTGGTGCGCAAACTGGACGACCTCATCGACTGGGGACGTTCCAACTCGCTCTGGCCGCTGACGTTCGCCACCAGCTGCTGCGGCATCGAATTTATGGCCGTGTGCGCCGCCCGCTACGACATTGCACGCTTCGGCTTCGAGGTGACGCGCAACAGCCCCCGACAGGCCGACGTGATTCTCGTGTGCGGTACGATTACGACAAAGATGGCTCCCGTGCTCCGTCGCCTCTACGACCAGATGGCCGACCCGAAGTATGTGGTGGCTATCGGCGGCTGCTCCGTTTCGGGCGGACCGTTCACGAAGTCGTACCACGTGGTGAACGGCGTGGACAAGATTATTCCCGTCGATGTCTATGTGCCCGGCTGCCCGCCGCGCCCCGAATCGTTCCTCTATGGCATGATGCAGCTCCAGCGCATCGTGAAGGTCGAGAACTTCTTCGGCACTACGAACCGCAAAGAAAAAGACCCTTACAAGGCTGAGGCCGAACGCAAGGGCGAAGAAATATTTAAAGAGGAGGAATTGGCATGAGCGAAGAATTGAATCAGAAGGCGGCTGCCCCGCAGGCTGCTGCCAAACCCGCTGCGGCTGCACCCCGCCCCGCTGCGGCTGCCAAACCCGCCGCACCTGCCAAACCGGCAGTGAATGAGCTGAAACCCACTGTGGTTGCTCCCGATGCCCTGCGCAATGAAATGGTGCGCCTGCACGACAAGGAAGGTATGGACTTCCTGCTGAACCTCACCGGCGTAGACTGGATGGAGGAAGGACTGGGCGTGGTGTACCAACTGGAAAATACCACCAACGGCAAGCAGGCTTGCGTGAAATGCGTGTGTCCCGACAGGGAGAATCCCATGTTGCCTTCTGTGTGTGACTTGTGGGACATTGCACACACCTACGAACGTGAGGCATACGACTTCTACGGCATCGTCTTCACGAACCACCCCGACATGCGCCGCCTGTTTATGCGCGAGGACTGGGTGGGCTTCCCCTTCCGCAAGGACGACGCCACGGAGGAGAACAACCCGCTCCGCATGACCAACGAACCGCTGAGCGACTTCACCGCAGAGTATCGCCTCGGTGAGGATGGCCGCGTGGAGAAGGTGGA